>JALUFY010000418.1 GCA_027051995.1 Hyphomicrobiales bacterium | reverse complement strand
GCCAGCTTGTCATGGAAGTAGGCGTCGCGCAGCGCCTTGTATTGATAAAAGCGCACCCGGCGCTTGTATTCGGGCGAATTGGTCATGCCCTCCTTGATGGCCTGCTGGGCCAGAAGGTGGCGCTCCATGAGATACTGCACGATCAGCGGATAGCGCAGCTTGGGCGGCACGTCGCGCAGCTGCACGGAGATGTCGTCGGCCGCCAAGGCCACTTCGCTGGTGGTGATGTTGTGCCCGTTGACGCGCAGGACGACGGTGTCCTTCTTCGCCTTCGCCGGAGCCTGTTGCGCCTGCGCCGCGCCGGCGGCGAAGACCGCGGCCGCGGCAAAGGAGACGATCACGCGCGCCATTGTGTTCTTTTTCATGGATTTCAAGGCCTGTTCCGCTCGCTTCTTGTCATGTGATCAGGCCGGGCCGGAAAGGCCTGGCCGCCGCCCGCGGGTTTTGCCGGGCATCCGGTTGGTGGCGCGCAAATGGGGCGTAAATATGTGTCCCCGGCGGCACTTGCCGGACATTCCGTCTGGATCGGGCGCAAACCCGCGATGCGCCATCCATAATGGGTCAGGCGGGACTCTTACAAGACATTATGGCGCGTGAAAATGATTGAATCGCCGCGCCCGTGCTATTATCTCTTGCCTGTGCCTTTCAGGCCACGGTTTGTTGACATCCGCTCCCGGCCCGGCCAATTGCCCTGACCAGCCGTTTCCATTACAAGAGCGCCAGACCATTCATCAATCGCTTCGCCGCGCATCATGACGAGCGCGGCGCGCCTCCCCGGAGGGGAGAGCTCCAGAAAGAAGAACGCACATGCTCGGCATCCGCTCCATCGCAGGAAAGATTTTCGGCACCACGAACGAGCGCAAGCTGCGCCCCTACCGCAAGAAGGTCGAACAGATCAACGCCCTCGAACCTCGGTTCGAGAAGCTCTCGGACGAGGAGCTGCGCGCCAAGACGGAGGAATTCCGCAAGCGCCACGGGGAGGGCGAATCGCTCGACGATCTCCTGCCGGAGGCCTTCGCCGCCGTGCGCGAGGCGGCCAAGCGCACCCTGGGCCAGCGCCATTACGACGTGCAGCTCATCGGCGGCATGGTGCTGCACGAGGGCAAGATCGCCGAGATGAAGACCGGCGAGGGCAAGACCCTGGTGGCCACCCTGGCGGTCTATCTCAACGCCCTGCCGCAAAAGGGCGTGCATGTGGTCACGGTCAACGATTATCTGGCGAAGCGCGACGCCGAATGGATGGGCCAGGTCTACCGCTTCCTGGGGCTGGAGGTCGGCGTCATCGTGCATGGCCTGGAGGACGACGAGCGCCGCGCCGCCTACGCTGCGGATGTCACCTACGCCACCAACAACGAGCTGGGCTTCGATTATCTGCGCGACAACATGAAGTATCATCTGGAGGAGATGGTGCAGCGCGATCACTATTTCGCCATCGTCGACGAGGTGGACTCCATCCTCATCGACGAGGCCAGAACCCCGCTCATCATCTCCGGGCCGCTGGAAGACAAGTCCGATCTCTACATCTCCGTGGACAAGCTGATCCCGCAACTTGAACCCCAGGACGTGGAGGTGGACGAGAAAATGCGCACCGCCGTGCTCACCGAGGCCGGCAACGAGCACATCGAACAGCTCCTGCGCGAGGCGGGCCTGCTCACCGAAGGCTCGCTCTATGATCCCGAAAACGTCACCCTGGTGCATCACGTCAACCAGGCCCTGCGCGCCCACAAGCTGTTCACCCGCGACAAGGACTACATCGTCAAGGACGGCGAGGTGGTCATCATCGACGAATTCACCGGCCGCATGATGCCCGGACGGCGCTATTCCGAGGGCCAGCATCAGGCGCTGGAGGCCAAGGAGGGCGTGCCCATCCAGCCGGAGAACCAGACGCTGGCCTCCGTCACTTTCCAGAACTATTTCCGCCTCTACGAGAAGCTGGCGGGCATGACCGGCACGGCGGTGACCGAGGCCGACGAGTTCATGGACATCTACAAGCTCGACGTGGTGGAGATCCCCACCAATCTGCCCGTCGCCCGGGTGGATGAAAACGACGAGGTCTACCGCACCGGCAACGAGAAGAACGCCGCCATCATCGAGCTGATCGAGGATTGCCGCAAGCGCGGCCAGCCGGTGCTGGTGGGCACCACATCCATCGAGAAATCCGAGCATCTCTCGGAGCTGCTGAAGGCCAGGGGCGTGGAGCACAACGTGCTCAACGCCCGCTATCACGAGCAGGAGGCGCAGATCATCGCCCAGGCAGGCAAGCCCGGCGCCATCACCATCGCCACCAACATGGCCGGCCGCGGCACCGACATCCAGCTGGGCGGCAACGCCGAGATGCGCATCAAGGAGGAGCTGGCGGAGATCACGGACGAGGCGGAAAGGACCGCCCGCGCCGAGGCCATCCGCGCCGAGGTGGAGGAGGCCAGGAAACAGGTCATAGACGCCGGCGGGCTCTACATCATCGGCACCGAACGCCACGAATCGCGGCGCATCGACAATCAGCTGCGCGGCCGCGCCGGGCGGCAGGGCGATCCGGGCCATTCCAAGTTCTACCTGTCGCTGGAAGACGACCTGATGCGCATCTTCGGCACCGGCCGCATGGATTCCATGCTCCAGAAGCTGGGGCTGGAAGAGGGCGAGGCCATCACCCATCCGTGGATCAACAAGGCGCTGGAAAAGGCCCAGCAGAAGGTGGAGGCGCGCAACTTCGACGCCCGCAAGAACCTGCTCAAGTTCGACGACGTGATGAACGACCAGCGCAAGGTGGTCTTTGAGCAGCGCAAGTCGATCATGCGCGGCGAGGAAGTGCCCGAAACCGTCGAGGACATGCGCCACGAGGTTATCGACACCCTGGTGACCACCCACATCCCCCCCGGCGAATACGCCGACAAGTGGGATGTGGACGGCCTGCGCGAGCGCGTGGCCGAGGTGCTGGGGCTGGATTTGCCGGTGAAGGAATGGGCGGCGGAAGAGGGCATCGCCGACGAGGAAATCCGCGAGCGCATCGAAAAGGCGGCGGACGCGCATTACGCCGCCAAGCGCGAGAAATACGGCGATGAAATCATGGAGATGGTGGAAAAGGAAATCCTTTTGCGCACCATCGATCAGCTGTGGCGCGAGCATCTGCTCACCCTGGAGCATCTGCGCCAGGCGGTAGCCATGCGCGGCTATGGCCAGCGCGACCCCCTGCAGGAATACAAGACGGAGGCCTTCACGCTGTTCGAGCGCATGATCTCCGAATTGCAGGAAGTCACCACCGGCCAGCTGATGCGCGTCGAGATCATGCCGGAGGGCTACGAGGAGGGCCTGCCCGGCGCCGATGAGCTGCCGCCCATGGAGGCGCATCACTTCGATCCCTTCTCCGGCGCGGACGAATTGGACGACGAGGTCATCGACGCCGCCTTCGGAGAGGCCCCGGCGATGGTCACCAACGCCCGCGTCGCCCCGGAAATGCGCGACCCGGAAGACCCCTCCACCTGGGGCAAGGTGGGCCGCAACGAGCCCTGCCCCTGCGGATCGGGCAAGAAATACAAGCGCTGCCACGGCAAGCTGGCCTGACGGGCGTTTCTGACGCCAGGCGCGCCCCGCGCGGCGCATCCACGGATTTGACAAGGACGGGAACATCATGACGAACACGGGCTTCATGACCGGCAGGAAGGGCCTCATCATGGGGGTGGCCAACAAGCGCTCCATAGCCTGGGGCATCGCCAGGGCCTGCGCCGAACAGGGCGCGGAGATCGCCTTCAGCTATCAGGGCGAGGCGCTGAAAAAGCGCGTCGCGCCGCTGGCGGAAGAAATTGGCGTCTCGCAGCTGCTGGAATGTGACGTGACGAACGAGGATTCGGTGGCCGCCGCCTTCGCCGCGCTGGGCGAGGTCTGGGGCGAGCTGGATTTCGTCGTTCACGCCATCGCCTTTTCCGACAAGGACGAGCTGAAGGGCCGCTACGTGGACACCTCGGCGGACAATTTCACCATGACCATGAACATCTCCGTCTATTCCTTCACCGCCGTTGCGCGTCACGCCGAGAAGCTGATGAAGAAGGGCGGCAGCCTGCTGACCCTGTCCTACTACGGGGCGGAGAAATGGGTGCCGCACTACAACGTCATGGGCGTGGCCAAGGCCGCGCTGGAGGCCAGCGTGCGCTATCTGGCCGCCGATCTGGGGCCGCAGGGCATCCGGGTGAACGCCATTTCCGCCGGGCCCATCCGCACCCTCGCCGCTGCTGGCATCCGCGACTTCCGCCTCATGCTGGACTGGAACGAGGCCAACGCGCCGCTGCGCAAGAATGTCACCATCGATGAAGTGGGCAATGCTGCGGCCTTCCTGCTGTCGGATCTCGCCGCCGGGGTGAGCGGCGAAATCATGCACGTGGACGCCGGTTACAACATCATCGGCATGAAGGCGCTGGACGAGGGCTGATGGAGACGCCTTCATGCTATTTCATCCGTCACGGCGAGACGGACTGGAACGCCGCCCGGCGCGTGCAGGGCCATGTGGAGACGGATCTCAATGACCGGGGCCGTGCCCAGGCGGCGGCCATCGCGCGGAAACTGAAGGCGCTGGAGCCGGACATCTCGCGCTTTTCCCTCTACGCCAGCCCCATGCGGCGGGTGCGCCAGACGCTCTCGCCCATTCTTTCCGCCTACGGGCTGGACGAGGGGAGCGTGAATTTCGATGAGCGCCTGCGCGAGCGCGATTTCGGCAAGTGGGAAGGCGCGGTCTGGGACGAGCTCGTCAAGGCCGGGGTGAACCCCTGGGAGAACCCGCGCGAATACTATTACTGGCGGCCAGAAGGCGGCGAAAGCTACGCCGACGTGGCCGGCCGCATCGGAGAATTTCTGAAAGAGATGCGCGCCCCGGCCATCATCGTCGCCCACGGCGGCGTTCACCGTGTGCTGCGCGGCGCCATGCTGAATCTGCCGCCGGAGGAAGTGGCCGTCATGCGCGTGCCGCAAAACCGCTTCTGCCGCCTGGAGCCCGGCCGCATCGAATGGTTCGAGGCGCTGGCGGAGTGAACCGGGGGCGCTGCTTGCAAGACGGAATGGCATCGTTGTATTCTGCCCGCGTCAGCTGTTCTGGCGGCCCGCAAGGACGTCGAGATGAAAAAAGACCTGGAAAACATGGTTCTCGCAACGGTGAACGCGCCCTATGGCTGCGGGCTGGATGCCGCGCGCCTTGCCGCGCTGCTGATTGATTCCGAAGGGGCAAAGAAAAACCCCGCGCCTGTTTTCGCGTTTCTTTCCGATGTCTCTCCCGCCCTGCAACGCGCCTTCATCACCGAAGCCGGGCTGAGCGAAGAGGCCGTGGCCAAAGTGGCGCGGCTGTTTTCCGCCATGGCCGGATACAAGCTGGCCCTGGCCTGCTGAACCATGTCCGGAGAACCCGCCAGCCATTGGGAAGAACTGCTTGATCTGGCCTTGCAAATCATCATGCGGGCCAACAGTGACGGCCCGGTGATTGAAAACTGGACACTGGGCGGCGGCACGGCGCTGATGCTGCAGCTTGATCATCGCGAGAGTTTCGATATCGACATTTTTCTGGATGATCCGCAGGCTCTCGCTTTTCTTGATCCGGGCCGGCGGGATTTTGCGTTGTCCACGCCTTTTGACGGCCATGATGGTGATGGGGCGCGATTCGCCAAATTCGCTTTCAACGGGCTGGGCGAAATTGACTTCATTTGCGCCGCCTCCCTGACAGATGTTCCTGCCCGGCCCTTTGCCATTGGAAAGCGGAAAATCCTGTTGGAAACGCCGGAAGAGATCGCCGCCAAGAAGATCGTCTATCGCGGCGCGGCTCTTCAGCCCCGCGACATGTTCGATATCGCAGCCATTTTGCAAGCCCATGGCCCGGCGCGTCTCGCGGCGGCTCTTGCGCCATATGAAACAGCTCGTGAAACAGCTCTGACAACCGCACGCGGAATGTCCGGGCAATTCGCCGAAACGATCATGAAAGCGCTGATGATTCGCCCCGGTGGACAACATTTGGCGGAAACGGCTCGCGCCGGTGTAATCGATTTCCTTGCGCAAACTCTTGAGTAACACGCAAACGCTGGCGCGGCCGGCGGGAGGCGGGTATAAGGGATGCGGCGGGAACGGGCTTGCCTTTCCCCGCCTGATGAAACTGGCTGGAGCTTGAGTGGAATGAGCTGGAACACATTCGGGCGGCTTTTGCGCGTCACGACATTCGGAGAGAGCCACGGCCCGGCCATCGGCGCGGTGGTGGATGGCTGCCCGCCGGGCATTCCGCTGAAGGAGGCCGACATCCAGCCCTGGCTGGACAAGCGCCGCCCCGGCCAGAGCCGCCACACCACGCAGCGGCGCGAGCCGGACAGGGTGAAAATCCTCTCCGGAGTGTTCCGCGACGACATCATCACCGAACAGGTGACGACGGGCGCGCCCATCGGCCTGCTGATCGAGAATGTCGATCAGCGCTCGAAGGATTATTCGGCCATCCGCGACAAGTTCCGCCCCGGCCATGCCGATTACACCTACGAGGCGAAATACGGCCTGCGCGATTATCGCGGCGGCGGGCGCTCCTCGGCGCGCGAGACGGCCATGCGGGTGGCCGCCGGAGCCGTGGCGCGCAAGATCATCCCGCAGGTGGAAATCCGCGCCGCCCTGGTGCAGATGGGCCCGCACCGGATCAACTGGGACAACTGGTCATGGGCGGAGGTGGACAACAACCCCTTCTTCTGCCCGGACGCGGAGGCGGCGAAGGTCTGGGAAAACTATCTCGATTCCCTCCGCAAGGCGGGCGATTCGGTGGGCGCCGTGGTGGAAGTAATCGCCACCGGCGCGCCGGCCGGCTGGGGCGCGCCATTGTTCGCGCGGCTCGATCAGGACATCGCCGCCGCCCTGATGAGCATTCCCGCCGCCAAGGGCGTGGAGATCGGCGCGGGTTTCCGCGCCGCCGAGCTGACCGGCAGCGAAAACGCCGATGAAATCTATATTCATGACGGCCAGGCGCGTTTCACGAAGAACAATTCCGGCGGCGTGCTGGGCGGCATATCCTCGGGTCAGGACATCGTGGCGCGCATGGCGGTCAAGCCCACATCCTCCATCCTCGCGCCGCGCCGCACCATCACCCGCTCCGGCGAGGAGACCGAAATCGTGACAAAAGGCCGCCATGACCCCTGCGTGGGCATCCGTGCCGTGCCGGTGGCCGAGGCCATGATGGCGCTGGTGCTGGCCGATCAGTTCCTCATGCACCGCGCCCAGACCGGGCGGGGGTAAGGCGGCGCAACCCCGCCGTTCAGGATTGAAGATCTTCAAGGGCGGAAGGCTTTTCGCCCCCGGCGGCCCATTCGAGAAGCTCCACGGCATGGACGGCGGGCAGGCGCGCGCCTGAGGCGATGTGATGCATGCAGCCGAAGTTGGCCGAGGCGATGATTTGCGCGCCGGTCTGCTCCAGCCTTTCCGCCTTGCGCGCGCGCAGGCGGGCGGAGATCTCCGGCTCCAGAATGGAATAG
>JALUFY010000417.1:3062-7511 GCA_027051995.1 Hyphomicrobiales bacterium | reverse complement strand
GGCTGGGAGCTGACGCTCGGCCTTCTGTTCATGGTCATCGTGCTCTATCTGCCGGGCGGCCTGATGGAGGGCTTCAGGCGGCTGGCGGGGCTGTTCACACGCGGGAAGAGCGGCGGGGACGAAGCCGCCGGCCAGGAGGCTTGAGGGCATGGCTATTCTGGAAATCGACAACGTCAACAAGAGCTTCGGCGGCCTCAGGGCGCTGTGGGAGGTCAACCTGAAGGTCGATGAGGGGGCGGTGCACGCCATCATAGGGCCCAACGGGGCGGGCAAGTCGACGCTGCTCAACTGCCTGGTAGGCAGGCTGGCGCCGGATACCGGCAAGGTGACCTTCGAGGGCCGCGAGGTGCTGGGCCACAAGCCCTACGAGATCAACCAGATGGGCATCGCGCGGGTGTTCCAGACGCCGGAGATCTTCGAGGATCTGACGCTTCTGGACAATGTCATGATCCCGGCAATGGCGAAAAAGGACGGAGCCTTCAAGCTCAACGCCTGGCGGCGCGTCTCGGCGCGCAAGGACGTGCGCGAGGAGGCCGAGCATATTCTTGAGGATGTCGGGCTGGCCGATCAGCGCCATCTTGTCTGCTCGTCGCTGTCGCGCGGCGACAAGCGGCGGCTGGAGATGGCCATGTGCCTGATCCAGCATCCCAAGCTGCTGCTGCTGGACGAGCCGACGGCGGGCATGTCGCGGGCCGACACCAACGCCACCATCGACCTTCTGAAGAAGATCGGCGAGCGCGGCATCACCAAGATCATCATCGAGCACGACATGCATGTGGTCTTTTCGCTGGCCAGCCGCATCTCCGTGCTGGCGCGCGGCACCTTCATCGCCGAGGGAACGCCGGACGAGATCAAGGGAGACCCGAAGGTGCAGGAAGCCTATCTGGGAGGCGCGCAGGCATGAGCAGCAAACCGTTTTTCCTCGCCCGCGATCTGCACGCCTATTATGGCGAAAGCTATATCGTGCAGGGGGTGAGCCTGGAGATCAACGAGGGCGAGATCCTGGCGCTGCTGGGGCGCAACGGGGCGGGCAAGACCTCGACGCTGCGCACCATCGCGCGGCTGGACAGCCCGGAGCTGAAAAGCGGCGAGATCTGGCTGGACGGGCAGCCGCTGCACGAGATGGAAGCCTGGCAGGCGGCGCGGCTGGGCGTGGCCCTGGTGCCGGAGGACAGGCGCATCATCGGCGGACTTTCGGTGGAGGACAATCTCAAGCTGGCGCAGATCAGCGAGCCGAAGGGCTGGTCCATCGCCAAGATCTACGAGCATTTCCCGCGCCTGGCGGAGCGCCGCGATCAGGAGGGCATCACGCTTTCGGGCGGCGAGCAGCAGATGCTGGCGGTGGCCAGGGCGCTGGCGCGCGACATCAAGTTCCTGCTGCTGGACGAGCCCTACGAGGGGCTGGCGCCGGTCATCGTGCAGGAGATCGAGAAGATCGTCGCCAACATCAAGGAGCTGGGGATCACCACGATCCTGGTGGAGCAGAACGCCGTGGCGGCGCTGCATCTGGCCGACCGGGCGGTGATCCTCGACATGGGCCAGATCGTCTTTGACGGCTCGGCGCGCGAGGTGCTGGACGACGAAGACCTGCGGCAGAAGTATCTGGCCATCTGAAGGCTGGCCTGTTTTCCCTGTATTCCAGACAATACAAAACCGCCCGGCGGAGGCTCCGCGGGCGGTTTTCGCGTTTTGCTGAGAACGGGGCTATTCGGCCATGAAGACCGGCGTGGTCATGTGTTTCATGATGGTGTTGGTGACGCCGCCGAAGGCCTTTTCGCGCAGGCGCGAATGGCTGTATGCGCCCATGACCAGCAGATCGGAGCCCGAATCGGTCATGTAGTTGAGCACCACGTTGTCGGCGGCGGCGTCGGGCATGATCATGGGCACCACGGTGGTGTTGACGCCGTGGCGGCGCAGATGGCGGGCGATGTCCTCGCCGGGGCGGGGGCCATGCACGTCCTTGCGCTTGTCGGGGTTGACGACGAGCACGAAGACCTCCTCGCGGCCCTGGAGGAGGGGGATGGCGTCGTTCACCGCGCGGGCGGCCTTGGTGCCGCCATCCCAGGCGACGACGGCCTTGCGGTGTTCCATGTGGGGGCGGCCCACATAGGGCACCACATAGACGGGCCGGCCGGAATAGAAGAGCACGCCTTCCAGCAGCGCTTCCTGAAAGGAGCCGGAGCCCTCGTCCGGATTGGGCTGGCCGACGAAGGCCATGTCGGCGTGGCGGGCGTGAAAGGCCAGGATGCCGGGAGCCTTGGCGGCGCCGCATTCAAGGATTTCGCTGTCGTGTTCGACGCCCGCGGCGCTGGCGGTTTTCTCGAACAGGGTAACGGCGTTTTCCGCCGCCTCGCGGACGATCTTCTGCTGCTGCTCGGTGAGCGAGGAGGGGATGTCCACGCCCAGATAGGTGGAAATGGAGGACTTCAGGGCAAAGGCCACGCCCTTCAGATAGGCGCCCTGCCGCCTGGCCAGGGCGACGGAGGCCTCGATGCGCTCGTCGCAGGAATTGCAGGTGTCGAGATGAACGAGAATGTCCTTGTAAGCCATTGTTGTCTCTCCGGGCTTTCGTTATGCTTGCGGGGCATGTTAATGCGCGGCGGGGCCGGGGGCAATCACGCCGGGCTTAGACATTCCGCCTATATGGCTATATGGCGAAAAGCCGCCGGGGCGGGCACGCGGCGCTTGAAACATCCGCTCCGGGCAAGTAATAAAGACCCCGCGCCCGCCCCCGCCCGGCGGGTGGCGGCAAGGACACCGGCGCGCATCCCGCGCCATTATCGCCGGCTTAGCTCAGCTGGTAGAGCACCTGATTTGTAATCAGGGGGCCGGGGGTTCAAATCCCTCAGCCGGCACCAGTTTTCAATTTTGTGGCGCATTCCGGGCGCGGGTGGCATTGAGCATGATGCGTGTGGGCGTGCGGCCGTCTGGCGGGAACACGGGGCGTTGCCTGGCGGGCCGGGATGTGTTCCAATGATCACCCATGGCCAGGACACATGAATCTCCCCGATACGCGGCGGCGCAGCATGACAAGACGGGCGAACGCGCGGTTTGGCTGACGCTCTATCCCGGCCGCTTGTGCATTCAAGATGGAGAGGATGTGCAATCCTGGCCTTTGTCCGAGGTTTACGCCGGACAGATCGGTCAGGGCGAGGCCGAATGCATCGGCATTCCCGCCCGCCCCGATCTGCGCCTGTTCGTTGCGCGAGATGTTCTGGAGGCGGTAAAGGCCGCGATCAAGGGCGAGCCTTACATCCTGCCCCGTCCGTGGCGCATTCCCCTTGGCTCTGTTTTGCTGTTTGGCTTTCTGGGGCTGTGCGCATTGATCTGGTATTTTTTCTGTGGCGTGGCGCTGGACTTTGCGCACTGTGGCGGTGGACTTGGCACACGTTAGGGCGTGCTGATGATCAGTTCGTTTGCCGGTTTCGCGCTGCGGCTGGAGATGGTGTAGGTCGTTTGCACCGTCTCGATGCGCGCCCAGGAGAATAGCTCGCGGATTTCCGGCACATCATTGATCGATAGCACGAAGCGTCCGCGCAGGCCGAGCAGGGCCTCCGCCAGCTTGGCGAAGTCATCGCGGGCGAAGACGCCGGGCCCGTAATCCGTTTCACAGCCCCAGTATGGCGGATCGCAATAGAACAGCGTCTCCGGGCGGTCATAGCGCCGGATGAAAGCCCGCCAGTCCAGGCACTCGATGACGACACCCGCAAGGCGCTCGTGCAGGGCCTCCAGCATTGGCTCCAACTGCGTCAGGTTGAAATGCGCGGGCCTGTCCGGCGAGACGCCGAAGTTCTTGCCGCTCACCTGCCGGGCGGGTGTGCGCGCAATCGCTTCCCGCCGTTCGCCGGGCTGTTCCAGCAGCCCGCGGGCCGCCCGCCACCCCTGAGACAGGCGGCCCGTATCAGACAAGCAGCTGCACCGGCGCGCCCAGGGTCATGACCCGGCGCTGTATTTCATCCGGGATCAGCCGCTGCAACGCCTTTCGCCGAAAGGGGAGAACGCCCGCCCGGCGGTAGCAACCGGCCACGAATTCGGCGCACTGGTATTTATCCCACCGCCGGGGCGGCAGGCCGAGCCCGGCGAGAATGGCGTCCAGCCAGGAGTAGCCGCGCCCCAGTGTCTTGAGCGCGAATTCCTCCGCCGCCGCCCAGCGCTCCACCGGCAGATCGAGCGGCGACCATTCACACGGCAGCGCGGTGGACAAGAGCCGCATCGTCACGCCAAGGCCAGGGCGCGCCTCGATGGCGAACAGCCGCGGGCCGACCCACAGCGCCAGGCCGACGTGGCTGATACGCGCGCCCGTCCAGTGGCGCACGATCCATGCGCCGGGCGAGCGGCCGCGCCAGGCGAGCAGATCGCCGGAGCGGATTTGGGCGCGCCTTGCGGCGTAGGCGGACATCAGAACCTCGCGGCCAGATCACGCACCTCCCGGGGCGCGGCCGCTCGCCC
>JALUFY010000417.1:0-3052 GCA_027051995.1 Hyphomicrobiales bacterium | reverse complement strand
CCGCGTCCGCCGCCAGCGAGGACGCCGCAGCGCGCATCTGATCCACCCATTCCAATGCGGCCTGCGCGGCGGCCAGCGTGTCCTTTTCCTCCTGGCTGCGGCTGGAGGCGGACTTGGCGGCGATGGCGGCGGAGGCCGCCGTGGCGTTCATCTGCGTCTCCGGCGACAGCACAGCGTAGATGCGGCTCTTGCATTCGGCCTTCACCCGCGCCGCGTGCTCCCGCGCCAGCGCGGCGTCGATCACCTCCTGCGGCACGCCTGCGGCGCGCAGTTCATCCGGCGGCATCTCCAGATACTGCCGCCCCTCATGAACGATAGTCAGGGTCTGATCAGTCTGCTCCGTCATTGGTATCTCCTATACGTGCGTCAGATTGGTCTGAAGCCATGGCAGGCCGCTGGTTGCGGTGCCGTTTGTATCCGTGGCGGAGGACAGCAGGCGTCCCTCCAGCGGCTGATCCACCGCCACGCACGACTGGAGATAGAGCTCCAGCGGCCTGCCGTCCGTTCCGTTGCCGATGAGAGCGCAGAACGGGTCGGCGGGGATGTTGATATCGCAATATGTGATGCCCACCAGGGAGCCGCCCAGAAGCTCGGCGGTGCCCAGCTGCGCAAAGCCGCAGAAAATCGATTTCTCCGCCATACCCGCCCAGCTGGCGTCCAGCGCCGGTATCTGGATGGTCAGCCGGTGCGCCCGCACTGCGGCGCGGCGGCGCAGGCGCACGCCAGCCAGGGTGCGGTAGGTCACGCCGCTCCATGTCAGTTGCAGGCGCTCGAATGTGAGCGCCCAGCGCACGCTGGTGGCGCTGGTCAGAACCAGCTCCGTCTCGTCCACAGGCAGCACATCGGAGAAATGATAGTCCGCATGCAGGCGCACCTCGCAGACGCCGCCGGGCGGCGTGCGCCGCAGGGCCTCATCCACCGATTTCAGAGGCTCCGCCTCCGTGCCGGCAGCATTGTCGTCCCCTGCCAGCTGATGCACATGCGCCGTCAGGCGCATGGACTGCACGCGCTGATCCCAGTAATTGCCGATCTGGTTGATCCTGCTCTGCGCGGTGTTGGCGATCTGCTGCGGCAGGTCGAGCAGCTGGTTGGCCTGCGTCTCGAAATCCGCGATCCTGTCTGCGAGTGTCGTCATCTCATGTCTCCCGTGTCATGCCCACATGGCCTGAATGTCCGGCGTCAGGCGCGCAACTTCCGTCGCCACGGCGCGGCGCTGCAACGCGATGATGGAGGTGGCCAGCGCGATGATTGGCCCATCCACTGTCAGATTGACGGACGGCCCGCTGATGGTGAGGGCCACGCTCTCCGGCGGCACGCCCTGCAGGGCGAGGTAATAGGCCAGAGCCAGCGGCACCCCGGCGCTCTTGTAGGCAAGCGGCGTATCCGGGTCAGACCACAGCGCGAACAGCGTGCCATCCGCCAGCACGAAGCCCACCTCACGCACCCAGAATGAAGGGCCGGTATCCGCCAACGCCTCGACGCGCAGCTCATGCGGCGCGATGCGCTCACCGCCGCCGATGGGCACGCGCACCCGCTCGCGGCGCAGCGCCGTCTCGTTGCCTGCGGGCGCGTATCCCGCACCGTTGGCGTCTCCCAGCGCGATGTGGCTGATACGCGCCTCCAATCCGTCGTTCTGCGCGTTGATGAGCGCGCGCAAGCCCGCGTCGGTGATTTTCGGGATGAGTGGCGTCATGCTGCCTCCATCTGCGTGATCATGATCTGCATGGCCGCCGCCGCGTCTCCGGCGGATAGCCTATTGCGCGTCCGCGTCTCGCGCCCGGCCTCAATGACCGGCCAGGCGGCCTGCATGGCCGCCGCCGCATCGGCAACGGCCAGCGCATCCCGCTGCTCCGTATTGCGCCCGGCTTCGACACTGCGTCTGGCCACGGCGGCGGCGGCGGTGGCGCACGCCAGTCCCGTGTGCGAAGACCAGCCCGCCCCCAGCCGGAAGTCCGTGTCCTGGCTCCAGCGTTTTGCCGCGTCAATGATTGCCAGCGCCGCGCGCTGCACCTTCTCCGACAGAATAACGCCGTCGCCATAGACGGCCTCCCCCACCCAGACGGTAATGGTGTGCGTGTCATGGTGCCCGCGCGGCGACTTCTGCCACCAGTGCACAATGTCCGGGCGCAGGCCGGTGAGCAGTTTCAGCCCCAGCTTGACGCCCTCGTCCGTGCCTTTCAGCGCGTGGAGCTCATACGCGCGGTCGATGAGACGGCGCACCACATGCTCCGGCAGGCCCTCCTCCGGCATGAACTCGTCCAATGACAGTTCCCACACCGCCAGCGGCAGCATCTCCACCGTCATCTCGGCGGAGGTGCGCATGAGCAGCGTATGCGGCGAAAGCTCGATACCGGCCAGCGCCGCGTCGAACGCGCCCCAGAGATAGCGCACGCGGGCATCGTTGATACCGGGCGGGATCAGCCTGTCAGTAAACCGCCTGCCCATCAGCCCGCCTCCATGGTCACGCTCACGCCCGTCAGTAATGCGAACTGATGCGGCTGCAGCTGACGGTCAGTGATGCCGGTGAGCGTCAGATCGGCATCGATGACGCCCGGCACGGCGCGCACCGCGCAGGCGAGAGCCGAGAGCGAGAGATATTGCCCCAGCCGCTGCCGCCATATGGCGGCGGCGCCGGTGATGACCTCCTGCGCCTGCTGCTGGATGGCGGCGAGGCCGCCGCGCGCCCGCACGGTGGCCGCGACGGAGACAGTGACGGCCTCCGGCGCCAGAACGGAAACATCATCGCCCTGTGGGCGCTTCGTTTCCGGGTCGAGCCAGGCGTGAATGCCTGCCAGCATATCCGGCCCCGGCGCACCCTCGCGGGTAAGCGGATAGATATGAATATGCCCTGGCTCGGGGCGGATTACCGCCACGTCGATAATGGCCGGGCTGTAGGCGCGCACCATCTGCTCGTAGGCCGCGCGCGGGCCGGCCTTGGAGATGCGCTCGAAGGCGCTGGCGATGCGCAGGCGGTAGGCCTCGTCGTCCTCTTCCACCGCGCCGCCGGCGCTGCCGGTGATGTTCTCCACCGAGACGTCGAACGGCAGCGGCG
>JALUFY010000416.1:703-7525 GCA_027051995.1 Hyphomicrobiales bacterium | reverse complement strand
TGGCCAGATCGGGCGCGGCCCTGACCTCGCCTTGGCCGGTGAGCGAAAGCGTGCGCGGCGCATCCTTGGCGAATGCGGCGGCTGGCGCGGCGGCGAGAAAAAGGCAGAGGGTGAAAACGGCGTGCTTGTTCATGATGGCCTCCCGGTTCGAGCCAGAGCGATTCGCGGATGTGTTTTTCCAGCAGACCGCAAAAAGACCATTGGCGCAACCCCCGCCGGTTTGGTATAGCAGCCCCGGCGGGTCCGTAGCTCAATTGGTTAGAGCCGCCGGCTCATAACCGGCTGGTTGCAGGTTCGAGTCCTGCCGGACCCACCATGATATATTATTTATTAAATAGATGCGTGTAATTTTTTATTGCTAATATTTTGTTATTTTGAATTGTTGTGCTCTATGATGAATAGATATGGAAAATCTGTTATTATTACATTTTTTATTTGGTTGCGGATTAATGCGAATCAGTTTAATATCTAATTCCGTTTTGGGAGCCCCAGTCCGCCACGATAGATGAAGAGATGAGGTGGTATGGCAAAATGTACGGCACCAGTGCTTGGTCACCGAACAGCAAGTGGGGCGGCTGCTTGCCCCGTGTGTGGTCGTGGTCGTGGTATATACAGCAGCGGTCAAGCTTTTAATACATATTTGCCATCTTACAATGCATCAGGGAGTGGCGATGGAAGGCGAAGTGGCGTCGGTAGTTCCGGTGGAGGAATGAGACCAAACTGGTCACGACCTGGGTCGTCCGTAGTGTACACGCTTCAAGAAGTGCGGGCGCTTGAGCCTGTTCGTCGCAGTGTCGAGCGTCGGGGCTCTAAACCAGATCGCAGAGATGTTTTCCTTTGTCATGCATGGGATGATAGAAATGGAGTGGCAAAGGAGCTCCATGATTTGCTCGAGTCATGTGATGTATCTGTCTGGTTTAGTGAAAAAGATGTTGCTCTTGGTACGTCTTTACTTCGTGAAATTGATAAAGGTCTTTCAATGTCGCGCATTGGAGTTGTATTGGTAACTCCTGCTCTACTGCGCCGCATCCAAGGGGATAGTATCGCAGATAAGGAACTATCGGCTCTATTAGCCCGCGATTTGCTTGTTCCTATTGTTCATGAAACGACATATGAAAAACTTAGAGAAATTAGCCCTCTCCTTGGGTCTAGAACTGGTTTGAGTACAGCAGAAGATTCAATGGATAAAGTGGCGATAAAGATTTCGGAGTTGGTGGCTCTGTAGATGTATTGTGTAAGTGCAGCTGTCTGGTCAGTGTGGATTGGGCCCCGCCACGAGAATCAGCCGTGGCCGGGTGTGTAATCCGGCCATTCCCGCCATTCCCCCGCCACAAGCCGTTCGATCCGGCCGTCCGGCCATTCGCGGATGGTCACTCGCCTGCCATCCCTGATGATGACGCCCGCCACGGGGCAACCGGCTCGCAGGGCCGCCTTGCGGGACTTGCGGGCGTCCGCCCGCGCCTGTTCCAGATCGAACAGCTCCGTCTCCTCCGCCGCATACGGCGCGAGAAGCCCGGTGTCCGGTTCGGAGAAGCCCGCCTTGTGTCCGTTGTCAGTCATCAGCCCGTCTTTCGCCGCCGTTTCCCCGCCAGCGTCATGCCGGCGCGGGCGCGTTCCGCGGATGGCGCATCCTGCCACGGATTGTCCGCAGGGTCAAAAAACGGCGGGTCAATCGCCGAGGAAGCTGCGCAGCTTTCTGGAGCGGGAGGGGTGCTTGAGCTTGCGCAGGGCCTTGGCTTCGATCTGGCGGATGCGCTCGCGGGTGACGTTGAACTGCTGGCCCACTTCCTCCAGCGTGTGATCGGTGTTCATGCCGATGCCGAAGCGCATGCGCAGCACGCGCTCCTCGCGCGGGGTGAGGGAGGCCAGAACGCGCGTCGTCGTCTCGCGCAGGTTGGCCTGAATGGCCGCGTCGATGGGCAGCACGGCGTTCTTGTCCTCGATGAAGTCGCCCAGATGGCTGTCCTCCTCGTCGCCCACCGGGGTTTCCAGGGATATCGGCTCCTTGGCGATCTTCATCACCTTGCGCACCTTCTCCAGCGGCATGGACAGGCGCTCGGAGATCTCCTCCGGCGTCGGCTCGCGGCCGATCTCGTGCATCATCTGGCGCTGCGTGCGGACGATCTTGTTGATCGTCTCGATCATGTGCACCGGGATGCGGATGGTGCGCGCCTGATCGGCGATGGAGCGGGTGATCGCCTGCCTGATCCACCAGGTGGCGTAGGTGGAGAACTTGTAGCCCCGGCGGTATTCGAACTTGTCCACCGCCTTCATCAGGCCGATGTTGCCCTCCTGGATGAGATCGAGGAATTGCAGGCCGCGGTTGGTGTATTTCTTGGCGATGGAGATGACCAGCCGCAGGTTGGCCTCGACCATCTCCTTCTTCGCCTGGGCGGCCTCGCGCTCGCCCTTCTGCACCATGGAGACGATGCGCCGGAACTCGCCGATGGGCAGGCCGACGACCGAGGCGATCTCGTGAATGGCGCCGCGAATCTCCTTGATGGCTTCCTTTTCCCCGGCGACAAACTTCTTCCAGCCGTTGCGCGCCAGCCGCCCGACACGGCGCGTCCAGCTGGGATCGAGCTCCGCGCCCCGGTATTCCTCCAGAAAGTCCGCGCGCGGCACGCCGTAATTCTCCGCCAGGCGCATCAGCTTGCCTTCCTGCGCCGTCAGCTGGCGCGAAATGCTGTAGAGCTGCTCCACCAGCGCCTCGATGCGGGCGTTGTTGAGATGCAATGATTTGACATCGGCGACGATGGCGTTGCGCAGGGTCTTGTAGCGCCGCTCCTGAGCCGGGGTCAGGCGCGTCTTGTCGGTGATCTCGATGTCCTGAAGGCGGCGCAGGCTCTTGTAGTTCCTGGCGATGCGGTCGAAGGTCTCCAGCACGCGCGGCCTGAGCTCGGCCTCCATGGCGGCCAGCGAGAGGTTGACCTCGTCTTCCTCGTCGTCGTCATCGGCCGGCTTCTCCGGCTGGGAGTTCACCGGCTTGCCCTCGGCCTCGTCGCGCGCCTTTTTCTCCGCCGCCTCGGCCTGGGCCTTTTTCTCCGCCTCGATCTTCTTGGCGTCCGGGCCGGCGTAGGTGGCGTCCAGATCGATGATCTCGCGCAGCAGCACCTTGCCTTCGTTCAGCTCGTCGCGCCAGATGATGATGGCCTGAAAGGTCAGCGGGCTTTCGCACAATCCGGCGATCATCGCCTCGCGGCCGGCCTCGATGCGCTTGGCGATGGCGATTTCGCCTTCGCGCGAGAGCAGCTCCACCGAGCCCATTTCGCGCAGATACATGCGCACCGGATCATCGGTGCGCTCCACGGGGCTGGCGGCGCGCTTGACCTTCACCGGCGCGTTGCCGGAGGCCTGGGCGACGGCGTCCTCGGTCTCCTCTTCGCTCTCGACCACGTTGATGCCCATTTCGGTGAGCATGGCCATGGTGTCCTCGATCTGTTCGGAGGACACCTCGGAAGAGGGCAGCACCTCGTTGAGCTCGTCATAGGTGACGAAGCCGCGCTTCCTGGCCAGCCGGATCATCTTCTTCACGGCGGCGTTGTTCATGTCGAGGATGGGGCGGTCTGCCTCTTGGGCCTCGTTTCTCTTCGCCGCCGGTTTTTTCGAGGCGCTCTTCGCCGGGGCCCTGGGAGCGGCTGTCTTCTTCGCCTCTTGCTTTGCCATGTCCATCTGCTGCCTTGTCATGCTCTCCGCGCCCGTGCGCCGGGCGGCGGGAGGAATGTGAAACCATTGACCGCGCGCTCCGCCGTCCGGCCATCCAACCGGTCATCCGGGCGCGCCCGCGCGCATGATTGCGAGCCTGTTTCGTCCCTGTTTAGCGCCAGATGCCTTAACTGGTGATTAACCATGCTTCACGAGGGAAACGAAAATCCGCCTCCCGCCGCCGGATGCGCCGGGAAAGCCGGTTCAGGACGCTTTTTTCACCTTGCGGGAAACCTGCCTTTTTCCTTATTCGCCGGCGGTGGAGGCCGCCGCGTTGAGCTCTTCACGAATCCGGGCGATCCGCGCGAAGTTCTCCTCCGTCGGATCCGCTTCACAGGCTTTTTCCGCCGCCTTCAGATCACGTTCCAAAACGGCCCTCCTGAGTATTCCGGCGTAAGCGGAGAAAGTCTTTCTCGCCCGCCCGATATCCAGATCAGGGGCATGTGTCCGGCGGCCTGGGCCTTCGGCCCGCGCGGTCAGCTTCGCCACGGCGGGGCCCGCGCCCTGATCTTCCAGATGGGCATGCAGGCGCGCGCTGTCAAGCTCGGCGTGACCAGCGGCAATATCTATGATTTTCCGCCGCAGGGAGTCAAGCTCCGAAGAGGAAAACTCCAGCTCCGCCAGTTCCTCGGCGATGAAATCGAGCAATTCAGGCTGGTTCAGCACCAGTTTCAGCAGTTCGCGCTCGTGCCATGTCCGCGCATCACCGCTCCGGCTCATGGCCACGAGCCGCGTGGAGGCCCCGGACAGCGGCCCGCGCGCGCCCTTGCCGGAGCGTCTTGCGCCAAGGGACGCGCCACCCTTGCCGAACCGCCGCGCGCCTGATCGCCATGCGCCGCCCCGGCCCCACAGCTTGCGCAGGCGGGCGCGGATTTCGCTCAGGTAATGGCCGCGCACCCTTGTATCGGCGATGCGCCCGGCCAGCTCCTCCAGCACCTCCTCCAGGCGGGCCCTGTCCTCCGGCGTTTTCGCCGGGTTCGTCTCCAGCACATGCCGCCACATGAGATCGATCAGGCTGTCCGCGTCCTCGAGAACACCGGAGAAGGCCGCCGCCCCGCGCTCGCGGACCAGGTCGTCGGGATCCATGCCCTCCGGCAGCAGGGCGAAGCGCAGCGAATAGCCCGGCCTCAGATGCGCCAGCGCCGTCTCCAGCGCCCGCCAGGCCGCCGCCAGCCCCGCCGCGTCGCCATCGAAACAGAGCACCGGCGCTGGCGCCATGCGCCACAGCATGGCCAGATGCTCTTCGGTCAGCGCCGTGCCAAGGGGGGCGACGGCGTTGGCGAAGCCCGCCTGGGCCAGGGCGATGACGTCCATGTAGCCTTCCACGGCGATGATCTCGCTGGCCTCGTAGGCCGGCTTGCGGGCCAGATCGAGATTGTAGAGCACCCGGGACTTGTGAAACAGCTCCGTCTCCGGCGAGTTGAGGTATTTCGCCCGCGCCTCGCCCAGCGCGCGCCCGCCGAAGGCGATGACGCGGCCGCGCGCGTCGCGGATGGGAAAGATCAGCCTGTCGCGGAAGCGGTCATAGGGGCCGCGGCCATCCTCCGGCACGCCAATGAGCCCCGCTTCGGCCATCATGGCGCGGCTCACCCCGGCCTTTTCCAGATGTTTCAGCAGCGCATCGCGCGCATCCGGGGCGAAGCCGAGACGGAAACGGCGCATGGTGTCATTGGAGAGCCCGCGCCCCTGGATGTAAGAGCGGGCGCGCGCGCCATCCGCCCCGGCGAGCCTGTCCTCGTAGAAACGCGCCGCCATTTCCGTGACATCGGCCAGCGAGGCGCGCTGCTCCTCGCGCCGGGCGCGGGCCGGGTCGGGTTTGGGCATCTCAAGCCCGGCCTCCGAGGCCAGCTGCTCCACGGCCTCCGGGAAGCTCAGGCCCAGCTTCTCGGTGAGAAAGGTGAAGACATCGCCCTTGGCGTGGCAGCTGAAGCAGTAATAGCGCCCCTTGCGGTCATCGGCGTGGAAGGAGGGGGTCTTTTCGGAATGAAACGGGCAGCAGGCCCACCAGTCGCCCTTGCCGGGCCTGGACTTGCGCCTGTCCCACTGCACGGCGCGCCCGACAACCGACGACACCGGCACCCGGGCGCGGATTTCATCGAGGAATGACGAGGAAAATTTCATGAAATCCGCCGGGGTCAGTCATCTGGCCTGTCATCGCCATGCGCTCCATCCGTGATGCGCGGAAGACGGCCAGCGTCCGCCGGGCGCGCGCCGTCACGCCGCTCCAGCCGGTCGATGCGCACCGCCAAGTCGCGCAACTGACGGTGAAACTCTCCCTGCACGGAGTTGATGACCGTCTGTGTCTCGCGCATCGCATCAGCGCGCGCTTCGGCCTTCAACACCCGCAAATCGGCGCGCAATTCGTTCAATCCGGCGTCCAGTTCCTTGAGCTGGTCGAAAATCATGCCTTCGCTTTGCCGCAGGGCTTCTATCCGGGAGAGCGCCTCGTTGATCTGGGTGATCAGTTTCGCCAGACGCGTCAGCCTGCCCTCACCGAACATGCCTCTCCCCCTGCTCAGCCAAGCCCCGCCTTGCGTTCAAGGCCGGAAAGCCTGTTTTCCAGCAGGGCCATGCGCTCTTCGAGAGCAAGGATGTCCGCATCCATCACGAAGTCCTCACCGGCGCGGCGCGCCTGAATGATGGAGCCGGCCCAGGACGCAGCCGTCACCGGACGCGCTCCGGCAGCGCCGGTCACGGTGTGAACGGTCAGGGAAAGCGTGCTTCCCGCTTCCATTCCGGCGCGGATATCCCGTTTGTCCTTTGTCATCTTTATCTTTCCGCTCATCCGTCACGGCCTGCATCCGGGCGGCAAGTCCATTCTGGCGCGTGAAGCATAGCATATCATGCCCCGCAACGCCATTGAGCCGTCAGGCCAGCTTTTCTTTCACCAGCCGCGAGGCCTTGCCCATGTCCATCTGGCCGGAATACCTTTCCTTCAGCGCGCCCATGACGCGGCCCATGTCCTTCAGGCCCGAGGCGCCGGTTTCCGCGATGACGTCCGCCACCGCCTTTTCCACTTCTTCCGGGGAGAGCTGGCGCGGCAGGAATTCCTCGATGATGGCGATTTCCTCGCGCTCGGCGGCGGCCAGATCGTCCCGGCCGCCCTTTTCATACCGA
>JALUFY010000416.1:0-693 GCA_027051995.1 Hyphomicrobiales bacterium | reverse complement strand
ATCCGCCTCGCCGGGGGCGTCGTCGCGGCCCGTTCCGCGCGCCTGAATGTCGCGATCCTTGAAGGCCGCCGTGATCAGCCGCAGCGTCGCCATGCGCCGCTTGTCCCGGGCCTTCATGGCCGCTTTCAGCTCGTCGTTGATCTTCTCGCGCAAGCTTTCGCTCATCGAATATCCATCCCGCGTTCATCCATCCGGCGTCAAGAGATACCCCTTGCGGGCATGGCTTTCAACCGCCCGGGGGCATTTTGCCCCGCCCGCGCCCCGTTGCGCTTGACTTGGACGCGGCGGCGGTCTTTACACTCCGGGCGGACAAATCCCCGGGAGAAGACCGCAATGACCGCGCCGACGACCACCCAGAGAACCGCACCGTGGATGACGCCGGAAACCACCGCCGTTCTCGTTCTGGCCGATGGAACCGTCATCCGGGGCCGGGGGCTTGGCGCGCAGGGTGAGGCCGCGGGCGAGGTGTGCTTCAACACCGCCATGACGGGTTACCAGGAAATCCTCACCGATCCCTCCTACGCCGGGCAGATCATCACCTTCACCTTTCCCCACATCGGCAACGTGGGGGCCAATCCGGAGGATGACGAAACCACCAACCCGGCGCAGAAGGCGAAAGTGCGCGGATGCGTGCTGCGCGCGGATGTGACCAATCCGTCCAACTGGCGGGCCAGGGAGCATTTCTCGGACTGG
>JALUFY010000415.1 GCA_027051995.1 Hyphomicrobiales bacterium | reverse complement strand
CGATCCTGCCAGTCGGAAACCAGCGTGCGGGCGAAAACGCGCCACAGCTGGCGTTCGGGCTCCAGCAGCGCCTGGAGCCAGCCGAAGGCGTGCAGCTCGCGCATCCAGTCCTCGCTGGCGATCTGGTGATCGAAAATGACGCGGCCCGAACTCTCCACCGCCGTGCCGCGAAAGCGGAAGCGCCCCCGGTAAAGCTCCGCCGCGTCGCCCGTTTTGGGCAGCGCGGGCCAGGCGAGCGGCAGGCCCGTCCCCCTGACGCGGAAGGCGGCGGGATGGGGCAGCGCCGCCGGAAGGGGGGCGATGGCGCGGCGGATCAGGGCGCGGCCGCCGAGTCTGGCCAGCCCGGCGAAATTGCGCGGGGCGTATGGCGCTGTCTGTGCGGCGGCGTCGATGGCCATTTTCGTCATCCCGGGGCTTTGCGTTGCCGGGCAGGCCGGAAAGACCTGCCCACGCTTGGCATTGAACCCCGGTGAGGGTTAATGATTTGATAACGGGTAAGGGATTTTTTACGCTTTTCCACGCGATCCCCGCCGGGGCGGATCACAGCCCGGCGAGGGCCTTTTCGCTCAGGGCGAACTGAAAAAGCAATGTGCTTTGCAGGGCCCTGTTGTAGTTGTCGTCGGAGATGATGGTCAGGCGCAATTCGCCGCCGTCATGACGGTGAATGGACAGCCCTTCCATGTTGTCGATGGCGTATGCTGGCCAGCCGGCCTTGAGCAGAAGCCTGCCCGGAACCGTCCGGCCCCTTTCAATGTCCGCCGTGCGGAACAGGCGCAGGGCGAAGGCGGGCAGCACCTTGAGCTTTCTGGAGAAGCGCCGCTCCAGGGTGATGAAGCCCTTGCCGTCTGGCAGCACGGCCATGTCCGTGACGCGGAAATGGCCAAGCCGGACGATGGAGAATGGCAGGATCGTCTTGCCTTTCCACAGCCAGGCGCGGACGTTTCCTCTCGTGTCGAAATTCTTCTCCCCGGCGACGATGAACCAGCCCTTGCGCGGCCCGGCCCAGAAGCGCGCGGCGGCCTCCAGCTCGCCGTTGTTCTTGCCCAGAGAGACACCCGGCGGCAGGGGGATGTAGCGCGCCGGGGCCCGCGCGCCGCGAGAGCCCCAGTCATAGAGCGCCAGCCGCTCCTTGCGCTCGAAGCCCGTCAGGACGGGGCCGGAGAGATAGCGCGCGTCATAGGGGGCCAAGGCCTCCGCGTCGCGCCATTTTCCGCCCAGGGGCGTGGCGCGGCTGCTCAGGACATGCGCCATGGCGCCGGACGAGGCGAGGCCGGAAAGATACCCCCTGTCATCATAGGCCAGCCGGGCGCGCCACCAGTATCCATGATCGGACACGGCGAGCAGCCTGCGCCCCTCGCGGCCCAGGATGAGGCCGGAAAAGCCGCCGAAACGGGGATCATCGCCGCGCAGCCTGAGCCCGCCGCGCCATTGCAAGGGGCCGAAGTCCCGCCCGCCCAGGCGCGACATGCTTGCCGGTTCCGCCATGACGGCGAAGGCGGCTCCGGCGCGCGCGGCGGGGCGCGGCGCGGTTCGCCATATCGCCACGGCGGCCAGCGCGGCCAGAACAACGAGGGTTATGCGGACAGGGCGGATGGGCGGGACCTCCCGGCGGAGTGTGATCAGACGGCGCGGCGGCGGCCGGGGCGGGCGGCGCGCAGCGGCGGGCGGCTGGAGGCGGCGGCGCCGGCATCCTCCTCGAAGAGCTCGGCCAGCTTGCCGGTCATGACCGCGCCCAGCTCCTCGGCGTCGATGATGGTCACGGCGCGGCGGTAGTAGCGGGTCACGTCATGGCCGATGCCGATGGCGATCAGCTCCACCGGCGAGCGCTCCTCGATTTCGCTGATGACCTGGCGCAAGTGGCGCTCCAGATAGTTGCCGGAATTGACCGACAGGGTCGAATCATCCACCGGCGCGCCATCGGAGATGACCATCAGGATGCGCCGCTGTTCGGGGCGCGCCAGCAGGCGGTTGTGGGCCCAGACGAGGGCCTCGCCGTCGATGTTTTCCTTGAGGATGCCCTCGCGCATCATCAGCCCCAGATTGCGCCGGGCGCGCCGCCAGGGGGCGTCGGCGGCCTTGTAGATGATGTGGCGCAGATCGTTGAGGCGGCCGGGATTGGCCGGCTTGCCCGCCGCCATCCATTTCTTGCGCGACTTGCCGCCCTTCCACTGCGAGGTGGTGAAACCGAGGATCTCCACCTTCACCCCGCATCGCTCAAGCGTGCGCGCCAGAATGTCGGTGCAGATGGCGGCGATGGAGATGGGGCGGCCGCGCATGGAGCCGGAATTGTCGATGAGCAAAGTCACCACCGTGTCGCGGAAATCGGTGTCGCGCTCCATCTTGAAGGACAGCGGCGCGGTGGGATCGGTGAGCAGGCGCGACAGGCGGGCGGTATCCAGAATGCCCTCGTCCAGGTCGAAATCCCAGGCGCGGTTCTGCCGGGCCATGAGGCGGCGTTGCAGGCGGTTGGCCAGCCGCGCCACCAGCTTCTGCAAAGGCGCGAGCTGGCGGTCGAGCAGGGCGCGCAGACGGGCCAGCTCCCCGGCGTCGCACATCTCCCCGGCGTGCACCACCTCGTCGAATTCGGTGGTATAGACCTTGTAGAAATCCGCGCCGGTTTCGTTGGAAAAGGGCGTCGCCGGGGCGTTGGAGGCTTCGTTTTCCGTTTCACGGTCTTCGCTGTCCTCTCCGGCGGCGCCCTCCAGCGTGGCGGCCTCGGCCTCGGCCTGATCCCCTTCCACCTCCTGGCCATCGGCGGGGCGGGCGGTTTCCATGGACTGGTCATCGGCGGCCGCGCCGTCTTCGTCCATGCCCACTTCGCCTTCCTCGCCGTCCTCGTCCTGCTGGCTGGAGGCTTCGGATTCGCCCTGCATCTCGCCGCCCATGTCAAGCGCGGCGATGAGCTCGCGCGTCAGGCGGGCGAAGGCTTCCTGATCGTGCACGGCGTCGCGCAGGGCGGCGATCTGTTCGCTGGCGTGCTCGTCGATGAAGCGCCGCCACTGCTCCACCAGCGGGCGGGCGGCTTTCGGCGGCTTCAGGCCGGTCAGGCGTTCGCGGACGATGAGGCCCAGGGCCTCGGCCAGATATTCGCCGTCATTGAGCGCGGCCTTGTCCGGCACATCGCGCCCGGCGTAACGGCGCTCCAGCATGGCCGCCATGTTGTCCGCCATGCCGGGCATGGCCAGCGCGCCGATGGCGCCGATGCGGGCCTCCTCCACGGCGTCATAGATTTCCAGCGCCTTCGGATTGCGCGGCATGTGGGCCAGATGCACGCCATCGTCATGATAGGCCAGCCTGAGGGCGAAGTTGTCGGCCATGCCGCGGGCGGCGGCGATATCATCCGCGCGCAGGCGGCGCGGCAATTGCGGCAGGCGCACCTGTGTTTCGGAGGCCGCCGGACGCCCGGCGGCGAAGCTCACCGAAAGATCCGGCTTTTGCGCCACCGCCTTCAGGCACCCGGCGAGGGCGCTTTCGAAGACGCCGAGGGGATTGTCGTTGCTGCTGGACATGGCTCCCTTACGCCACGGCGATGGTGGCCGCCGATTCGGGCAGCTCCTCGCCGAAGCAGCGCTGATAGAACTCGGCCACCAGCGGGCGCTCCAGCTCGTCGCACTTGTTGAGGAAGCTGACCTGGAAGGCGAAGCCCACATCGCCGAAGATTTCGGCGTTCTGCGCCCAGGTGATGACGGTGCGCGGGCTCATGACGGTGGACAGATCGCCCTGAATGAAGGCGTTGCGCGTCAGATCGGCCACCCGCACCATGCGCGAAACGGTCTGGCGGCCCTCCTCCGGCGCGGCGAAGGACTTGACCTTGGACAGAACGATATTCGCCTCCTCGTCATGGGGCAGGTAGTTGAGGTTGACGACGATCGACCAGCGGTCCATCTGCCCCTGATTGATCTGCTGGGTGCCGTGATAGAGGCCGGAGGTGTCACCCAGGCCCACCGTGTTGGCGGTGGCGAAGAGGCGGAACCACGGATTGGGCCGGATGACCTTGTTCTGATCCAGCAGGGTGAGCTTGCCGGAAACCTCCAGCACCCGCTGGATGACGAACATCACGTCGGGGCGGCCCGCATCGTATTCGTCGAAGACCAGGGCGACGTTGTTCTGCAAGGCCCAGGGCAGCAGGCCCTCGCGGAACTCGGTGACCTGCTTGCCGTCGCGCAGGACGATGGCGTCCTTGCCGATCAGGTCGATGCGCGAGATGTGCGAATCGAGATTGATGCGCACGCAGGGCCAGTTGAGGCGGGCCGCCACCTGCTCGATGTGGGTGGACTTGCCGGTGCCGTGATAGCCGGTGATCATCACCCGGCGGTTGTTGGCGAAACCGGCGAGAATGGCCAGGGTGGTCTCGCGGTTGAACAGATAGTCCGGGTCGAGATCGGGCACATGCGGAGAGGCCCCGGAATAGGCCGGAACCTTCCAGTCCGAATCAATCCCGAAGACCTTGCGCACGGACACCTCGGTATCGGGGCTGACAGGCGCGTCTGACGTTTCTTTTTCTGACATGGCTTCAATAATTTCCCGGTGCCGCTGGCGGGCGTTGCGGTTTGCGTTTCACTGGGGGTGATACGCCATGAACATGGGCGTTGTCACTTGTCTTTTCGAGGGGTGAGGCGGGCCGGGCCGCGAGGACTCAGCACAGACCAGCCTTGCGCAGCATATGGTAGGCGTCGATGATCTGGCGCAATTTTTCCTCGTTGTCGCGCGAGCCGCCGTTGATGTCGGGGTGAAAGCGCTTCACCAGCATCTTGTATTGCGCCTTGATGGTGGCCTTGTCCGCCGATTCGTCGAGGCCGAGCGCCTCCAGGGCGCGGACGTGCGCGCCGAGCAGCCTGCGCCGGGGGGCGGCGGATTTGTCATCCCCGCCGCCGAACAGATCGAAATGATCCTTCCAGGGGCGGCCATGCCGGTATCCGCCGGAGCGCGGCGTCTTGCCGGAGGGGCGGAAGGCCCAGGCGTTGGCTCCGACGCGCCAGGTGGGGCGGTGGCCGGTGATGTTGCGCTCCAGCCATTCGCGCATGTCCTCGTCGGCCATGCCGTCGAAGTAGTTGTAGCTCTTGTTGTACTGGCGCACGTGCTCCATGCAGAAATGATAGTATTCGCCCTCGCGATCGCGCCCCTTCGGCGCGGGATGGCGGCCCAGCCCGTCGCATCCGGGCCAGTCGCATTCGGGCACGCGGCCGCGCAGGATCCTGTCCTCGCTGGGCTTGACGCGGATACTGTCGAAATATTTCGAATCCAGCTTCATGGCTTGTTTCGCGCCTTCTCCGGGCTTGATTGAGTGGCGGCGGAGCATATTACACATGGCCGCAGGCTTTGTAAAAGCCCGGTGCTTAACCAACCCTTAACCATGAGGCGCAAGGGTGGCCGGGCGGTGAAAACAATGACGGACAAGAGATGATCACGCGCAGACGGTTTCTCACCTCGGCGGCGCTGGGCGCGCCGCTCGTGCTTTCGGGCTGCTTCACGCCGCGGGCGCTGGAGCCGGTTTCCGATGACACGAAGCGCGATCTGGCGAAGCTGGGCCTGAGCGCCGGGGCGCGGCTTTTCGTGCGGGTTTTCAAGCAGGAAAACGTCATGGAGGCCTGGCTGGAAAACGCACAGGGAACCTATACGCTCTTCCGCACCTATCCCATCTGCAAATGGTCAGGCAAACTGGGGCCGAAGAAGCGCGAGGGCGACCGGCAGGCCCCGGAGGGGTTCTACGTGGTTTCGGCGCGGCAGATGAACCCGAATTCGAAATATTACCTGTCTTTCAACCTTGGCTATCCGAATGCCTATGACAAGGCGCACGGCTATACCGGCTCGTTCCTCATGGTGCATGGCGGGTGCCGCTCGGCGGGCTGCTACGCCATTACCGACGACGCCATCAAGGAGCTGTTCATTCTGGGGCGCGAGGCCTTCCGCGCCGGGCAGAAGGAGTTTCCGGTGCACGCCTTCCCCTTCCGCATGACGGAGGCCAACATGGCCGCCCACGCGGACGATCCCAATATCGAATTCTGGCGCAACCTGAAGGAAGGTTATGACATGTTCGAGCGCACCCATGTGCCGCCGGTGGCGGCGGTGGACGCCACGGGGCGTTATATCTTCTTTCCCAGCAGGGAACAGATCCCGCAGGATATGTTCATGCGCATCCTGGGCCGCGAGCCGGGCGCGCCGGTGCTCATTGAGGGGCTGAAATAGGGCTGCCGCCGGTTTTCCTGCCTCTACTCAGCTCCGGCGCACCAGATCGCGGGCGGCCAGCGCCCGGGTGATTTCGTCCAGAATGGCCGGATCGTCGATCGTGGCGGGCATCTTCCATTTCTCGCCGTCGGCGATCTTGCGGATGGTGCCGCGCAGGATCTTGCCGGAGCGCGTCTTGGGCAGGCGCGCCACGGTCATGATGACGCGCAGGGCGGCCACGGCGCCGATCTTGCCGCGCACGAGCTGCACGCATTCGGCCTCCACTTCCGCCGCGTCGCGATCCGCGCCGGCCTTCATGACCACGAAACCGACGGGGATCTGGCCCTTCAGATCATCGGCGATGCCGACGACGGCGCATTCTGCCACGTCCGGGTGGGCGGCCAGAACCTCTTCCATGGCCCCGGTGGAGAGGCGGTGGCCGGCGACGTTGATGATGTCGTCGGTGCGCGACATGATGTAGAGATAGCCGTCTTCGTCGATGTATCCGGCGTCGGCGGTTTCGTAATAGCCGGGAAAGCGCGCCAGATAGCTTTCGATGAAGCGTTCGTCGTTGCGCCACAGGGTGGGCAGGCAGGCGGGCGGCAGCGGCAGTTTCACGCAGATGGCGCCCAGCTCTCCGGCGGGCAGTTTCTGGCCGTCTTCGTCCAGCACGCCGATTTCGTAACCGGGCATGGGCACGCCGGGCGAGCCGTATTTCGTTGGCAGAAGGCCCAGCCCCATGGGATTGGCGGCGATGGCCCAGGCGGTTTCGGTCTGCCACCAGTGGTCGATCACCGGCACGCCCAGATGGCCCTCGGCCCAGTGCAGGGTGTCGGGATCGGCGCGCTCGCCGGCCAGGAAGAGGGCCTTGAAGCCGGACAGATCGTAATTCCTGATGAGCCTGCCTTCCGGGTCTTCCTTCTTGATGGCGCGGAAGGCCGTGGGGGCGGTGAACAGCACCTTGACCTTGTGCTCCTCGATGACGCGCCAGAAGACGCCGGCGTCGGGCGTGCCCACCGGCTTGCCCTCGAAGACGATGGTCGTGCAGCCGTGCAGCAGCGGGCCGTAGACGATGTAGCTGTGGCCCACCACCCAGCCGACATCCGACGCGGCCCAGTAGACGTCGCCGGGCTCCACGTCATAGATGTTCTTCATGCTCCATTTGAGCGCCACCATGTGGCCGCCGTTGTCGCGCACCACGCCCTTGGGCTGGCCGGTGGTGCCGGAGGTATAGAGGATGTAGAGCGGATCGGTCGCCGCGAGCGCCGTGCAACCGGCGCGGCGGTCCTTCGCCTTCGCCAGGTTCATCAGTTCCGTCCAGTCGTGATCGCGGTCGGGGATCATGCCGGCGCGCTGCTGGGGGCGCTGCAGGA
>JALUFY010000414.1 GCA_027051995.1 Hyphomicrobiales bacterium | reverse complement strand
GCCCTTGTGGGGCCCTCCGGCGCGGGCAAGTCCTCTTTGCTGCACATCGCCGGGCTGCTGGAAAAGCCCACCTCCGGCGAGGTGTGGATCGCGGGGAAGGAATGCACGGGGCTGAATGATCTGGCGCGCACCCGCATCCGCCGCCTCGGCATCGGCTTCGTCTATCAGTTTCATCATCTGCTGCCGGAGTTCTCCGCCGAGGAGAACGTCACCCTGCCCATGCTCATCGCCGGCGAGAGCCGCAAGGCGGCCAGGGAGCGCGCCCGCGCCCTGCTCGATCAGCTGGGGCTATCGGAGCGCCTCGATCACCGCCCGGCGGAGCTTTCCGGCGGCGAGCAGCAGCGGGTGGCCATCGCCCGGGCGCTGGCCAACCGGCCGCTTCTGCTGCTGGCCGACGAGCCGACGGGCAATCTCGACCCGGAGACGGCGGAGCGGGTGCACGAGCGTTTTCTCGATCTGATCCGCATCGAGGGGCTGGCGGCGCTCATCGCCACCCACAATCTCGATCTGGCGCGCTCCATGCACCGGGTGGTGCATCTGGACAAGGGCAGGCTGGTCGAGGAGCTTCCAGCGCCGCCGATCAGCGGGAGCGGCGGCGCATGAAGGCCGTCTTCTCCGCCCTGCAGAAGCTGCACGCGCCGAAGAGGGTGATCCGTTACGGACGGCTTGTGGACTATCCAGAAAGACCCGATCGCGCCGATGCGCTGCTAAAGGGGCTGAAGGACGCGGGCGTGCCCGTGCATGCGGCGCGCCGCTTCGATCCGCTGGAGCATTACAAGGGCGTGCATTCGCTGCGTTATGTGCGCTTTCTGCAAACGGCGCGGCGGGAATGGGACAGGCAGATGGGGGCGCTGTCGCCCATCGCGCCGGGGCCGCGCCCGGTGGTGCGTCCGGCCAGTTATCCCAAGGCAATCGCCGGGCGGGCCGGATGGCACATGCCGGACACCTCCGCGCCCATCGAGGCGGCTACCTGGAAGGCGGCGAAGGCCTCCGCCGATACCGCGCTGAGCGCCGCGCACATGCTGCTGAAGGGGGTGCGCGCCGTCTATGCCCTGTGCCGCCCGCCGGGGCATCACGCGGGCTTCGAGACGGCGGCCGGGTTTTGCTACCTCAACAACTCCGCGCTCGCCGCGCAGGCTCTGCGGCGGGAGTTTTCGCGGATCGCCGTGCTTGACATGGACGTCCATCACGGCAACGGCACGCAGAACATTTTTTATGACAGATCAGATGTTTACACCATTTCACTTCATGCAGACCCGAAGGTGACCTATCCGTTCTATTCCGGCTACGAGCACGAGATCGGAACTGGCGCGGGCTATGGCTTCAACCTCAACATTCCGCTGGACACCGGCTCGGATGACGAGATCTGGGCGGGTGCCGTGGATTACGCCTGCAAGCGGCTGGAGGCCTACCGCCCCGGCGCGCTGGTCGTGCCGCTGGGGCTGGACATGATGGAGAATGACGGCTTCATGCACGCCGCCTCAGTGACGCAAAAGGGCCTGGCCAGCATGGCCCGGCGCATGAAGGCGCTGGATATCCCCACGGTGATCGTCCACGAAGGCGGTTATTCTCTTGAGAACCTGCGAAAAGGCCTGGCCGCCTTCCTCGAGCCCTGGGGGTGAATCAGGAGATCACGGCTTCGTCCATGTCTTCGCTGGCGGGCCAGGAGGACATGGCCAGCAGGGCGCGGTGCTCGTTGAGCGCCTTGCGCAGCACGAAGACATGAATGGCGAAAATGACGGCGACGGCTGTCAGGAAGATGGCGATCAGAAGCATTGCGCTTTTCTCCACGGGAGACACGAAACTGCCCGTGAATGTGGCCGTCATTGGTAAATGCCAGCTTAACGGGATGGAGAAAATCCTCACGAAAGCAGTTGCAGGATGAAGAAGACGGCCACCGTCACGGCCACGGAGGGCTCCACCTTGCGCCCGCCGAGGCGCCACATGGCCAGGCCGCAGCCAAGCGCGGCCAGGCGCGTGGCCAGCGATGTCTGGGCCAGCAGCCCGGAGGGAAAGAACACCATGCGCGCCACCAGCGCCGCCACCAGGGCGGTGGCCACGGCGCGCACCAGCAGAAGGGCCGGGCTTCGCGGGTCGATGCGCTTGACCAGCAGGACGCCCAGCCAGCGCCAGACATAGGTGGCCGCCAGCCCCGCGGCGAGAACCGTGATCCACATGCCGCCGCCCGGCCAGCTTGCCGCGTGCATCCCGCTCATGCCGTGCTCCGCCCCGCCGGGCGGGCCAGCGCGAAAGCCGCGCCGCCGCCGATGATGCCCGCCGCCAGCAGATCGAGCCGGGGCCAGTAAAGATGCGTCAGCGGGCCGATGACGAGTCCAAGGGCGATGGCCAGCCAGTCCATGCGCGGGCCCGCGCCGCCGACGAGCGCCAGAAGAAAGAACGACGGGGTGAAGAACACCAGTGTGACGGCGAGCGGTTTTGGCATCATGCCGGTCAGATAAAAGCCGGCGATGGTGAAAAGGCTCATGGCGGATATCAGGGCGCAGCCCAGCCCGATGAGCCAGGGCACGCGGCCGCGCCGGGGCACCTGCCCCATGAACATTTCGGCCATGACCCAGATGGTGGCGGCGATGAAATAGGCGGCGATGTATTCCGGCCAGCGCGCGTTGCCCTCGCGCCGCGCCCTGGAGAGCACGAGCACCACCATGGGCAGCAGGCGCACGGCGGTCAGAGATACGGCGAAGGCCGTGACCAGAAGCGGCAGGCCGCGCGAGACATTGTCCGTCATGACCACCTGCCCCGGCAGCGCCCAGACGAAAACGTCCGTAACCACGCCGAAAGCCAGCGGCAGGTTCATGGAATGCAGCAGCGCCCCGAAGCCGATGAACGACATGGCCATGACCAGTCCGGGCAGAGACGCGGCCTTGCGCGCCCCCATGATGAGCCAGCTCCAGTCATAGGGGCCGCGCCTTTCCTCGAAATCCTCTTCGCGCGCCGCCTCGCCCTCCCGCACGCCTTGTTCGTGTTCCGCGCTCATGCCTGCTCCAGCTCCACGAGCACACCGCAGAAGTCCTTCGGATGCAGAAACAGCACCGGCTTGCCGTGCGCGCCAATCTTTGGCTCGCCATCGCCCAGAACGCGCGCGCCGCGCGCCAGCAGATGATCGCGGGCAGCGAAAATATCCTCCACCTCGTAGCACAGATGATGCACGCCGCCCGCCGGATTGCGCTTCAGGAAGGCGGAAATGGGCGAATTCTCTCCCAGAGGTTCGAGCAGCTCGATTTTTGTATTGGGCAGGGAGACGAAGACCACCGTAACGCCATGTTGCGGCAGGGCCCGCGGCGTGGAAACCTCCGCCCCCAGCGTCTGCCCGTAAACCCTGGCCGCCGCCTTCAGATCAGGCACGGCGATGGCGGTGTGATTGAGGCGTCCGATCATCTCGCTGTCTCCGGCATGTTCCCGGCCAATTCCCGGCCTATCAGCCATAGCCCATTGGCGCGCCCGCGTCACGCGCCGCGCAAATGATCGATGATCCAGCGGCGCGCCTCCGGCATTGCCAGCCCGCGCGGGGCATAGACGCGCTGATGGAGAAAATGCCCCGTCAGCTCCAGGGCGGCCAGCACGTCCGCCTCACCGGGCGCATCGCTCCCCTGCCCCGTCAGAAAAGGCGGCAGGGGCAGGAGCCTGTCCTTCCATTCCCCTGCGGCATCGGCGCGCACGGCCCGCCCGGTGCGCGGCGAAACGAAGGCCAGATCCTCGCGCGCGCCGGTGATCGCGCATCTGTCCATATCCAGCCCGAAGCCCATATCGGCCAGCAGGCGCAGCTCCAGCCGCGCCATAAGGGCGGGCCAAAGGCGCGCCTCGTGCAGGTTTTCCACCACCAGCAGCGCCCCGTCATACAGCGCCGCGAAGGGCTCGCGCTCAGGCAGAAGATGCATATGCCCGGCCAGCGCGCCAAGGCCGGCAAGGGCGAAGGGATCGCCGATCAGCCCGCCGGCGGACATCCGCAAAGGCTCCAGGGTGAAGGCGCCCAGCTGATCCTCCAGCCGCGCCCGCCATGTGGCGCGGGCCAGATTGCCCGCCTGCAGGAGCGGCCGCATGCGCCGCGAGCGGCCGCCGCGCACCAGCCCGCGCCAGCGCCCGCGCGCGCGCGACAGCGCCTCGGCGATGGCCGATGTCTCGCCGAAGGGCCTGGCGCCCAGTATCAGGACATCATCCTGCCAGTGCATGGGTGTTTCGCTTGTTCCTTCAGGGGCTGGTTGTGATAAATCCGCCGCGCCGGCGGGCGATGGGCGCGCCTCTTATAGCACGGGCGCGGGAAAGCGGGTTTTTCGCTTGCAAATCGCCGCGAGCGGGGTCATTTTCCGCCCATGAACAAGATTATTCCGCCATCAGCAGCGCGCGCGCCCATGCGCGTGGCCAAATTCAATATCGGCGATGTGGTGCGCCACAGGGTCTTTCCCTTCCGGGGGGTGATTTTCGACGTGGACGCGGTCTTCTCCAACACCGAGGAATGGTGGAACGCCATTCCGGAGGAAGTCCGCCCGCGCAAGGATCAGCCCTTCTATCATCTGCTGGCCGAGAACGAGGAAGACGGCGAATACATCGCCTACGTCTCCGAGCAGAACCTGCGCCCGGACACATCCGGCGAGCCGGTGCGCCATTCCCAGGTTGAGGATTTCTTCATCGCCTTCGACCCAGACCGCAACGCCTACGAAATCCCCTTCGAGGTAATCAACTGACGGGTGGCGCTCCGTCTCTTCCGTCATATCAGGCCCTTGCCTTAGCCGGATGGGATTTGAAAGTTTCCCCCCCAATTTTTCCACCTCACCTGCCTGCCGCCGCTTTTCTCATGAAATGCGGCAAGGCCGTCAAACGTTCCGATCCGGGTTAATGTTCCGGCCCGGTCAGATGGCGTGCCCGGTTTCCTTTGCCTTTGTGTAGTCCGCCATTCAGAGCTGTAGAAGTATGCCGCCCGTCTGCTCGCGGTGTGCAAAACCGGGGGAAGAATTGTGCTTTGGCTTGGCGCGAATCGCGGGGCTGTTCTAGTGTTCGCGCCATGACGCAATCCGCCGCCATATCGCCGCCGTTCATTCATTTGCGCAATCACTCGGCCTTTTCGCTGTCCGAGGGGGCCTTGCGCATTCCCGAACTGGTGGAGCTGGCGGAAAAACACGCCATGCCTGCGCTGGCCATGACCGATTCGGGCAATCTGTTCGGGGCGCTGGAGTTTTCCCAAACCTTGGCCAAGGCGGGCGTTCAGCCCATCATCGGCTGCTCCCTGCGGGTGGATTTTCTCGACGAGCCGCAAGGGCCGGACGGCGGGCGCGGCGCGGCGGGCCTTGCCCATCATCCCGTGCTGGCCCTGCTGGCGATGAACGAAGAGGGCTACAGCCATCTCATGCGCTTGTCCTCCAAGGGCTATCTGGAAGGCGCGGATGACGGCGAGCCGCATGTGACCATCGAGGACGTGCGGCGCTGGAACGGCGGGCTCATCTGCCTCACCGGCGGGCCGGACGGCCCCCTCAATGGCCCGCTGGCCGAGGGGCGCGCGGCCTTGGCGGAGGCCCGCCTCGATGCGCTGAAAGGCATCTTCGGCGACAGGCTCTATATCGAGTTGCAGCGCCACGGCATGGAGCGCGAGAAATTGGCCGAGGCGGCGCTCATCCGCCTGGCCTATGAGCGGGACATCGCGCTCGTGGCCACCAACGAGTGCTATTTCCCCGCGCCGGAGGATTATCCGGCCCATGACGCGCTGATCTGCATCGCCGCCGGTGAGGTGGTGGACGCGCAGGACCGCAGGCGGCTTACTCCGGAACATTACTTCAAGTCTCCCCGGGAAATGGCCGCGCTCTTCGCCGATCTGCCGGAGGCCATCGCCAATACGATCGAGATCGCCCGCCGCTGCCACTGGCGGCCGCTGACGCGCAAGCCCATCCTGCCGCATTTCTCCACGCCAGACGGCGAGGTGCCCGACGAGGCCGGAGAGCTGAAGCGCCAGGCGGAGGACGGGCTGGCGCGCCGTCTGGCCCAGCATGGCCCATACGAGGGCTATACGGAAGAGGACTACCGCGAACGGCTGGCCTTCGAGCTCGATGTCATCAACAAAATGGGCTTTCCGGGCTATTTCCTCATCGTGTCGGACTTCATCAAGTGGGCCAAGGCGCGGGGCATTCCCGTCGGCCCCGGGCGCGGCTCCGGCGCGGGCTCTCTCGTGGCATACGCCCTGACCATCACCGATCTCGACCCGCTGCGCTTCAAGCTGCTGTTCGAGCGCTTCCTCAACCCCGAGCGCGTCTCCATGCCGGACTTCGATATCGACTTCTGCCAGGACCGGCGCGAGGAGGTGATCGGCTATGTTCAGCACAAGTATGGCGAGGAAAACGTCGCCCAGATCATCACCTTCGGAAAGCTCCAGGCGCGCGCCGTCTGCCGCGACGTGGGGCGCGTGCTGCAAATGCCATACGGGCAGGTGGACAGGCTCTCCAAGATGATCCCCGCCGAGCCGGGCAAGAACGTCACCCTGGCCGAGGCCATTGCGCAGGAGCCGCGCCTGAAGCAGGAGGCGGAGGAAGACGAAAACGTCGCCCGCCTGCTGGAAATCGGCCAGAAGCTGGAAGGGCTCTACCGCCACGCATCCACCCACGCCGCAGGGGTGGTCATCGGCGACAGGCCGCTGGTGGAGCTTGTGCCGCTCTACCGCGATCCGCGCTCGCCGCTGCCAGTGACCCAGTTCAACATGAAATGGGTGGAGCAGGCAGGCCTCGTGAAGTTCGACTTCCTCGGCCTGAAGACGCTGACCGTCATTCAATACGCGGTCAACTTCATCCGCCGCGAGATCGCGGATTTCGATATCAATACTGTCGGCTATGACGATCCGCGCACCTACCGGATGCTGGCGGCGGGCGAGACGGTGGGCGTCTTCCAGCTGGAAAGCCAGGGCATGCGCGACGTGCTCAAGCGCATGGAGGCCGACACCATCGAGGACATCATCGCCATCGTCGCCCTTTACCGCCCCGGGCCGATGGAGAACATCCCCAAATATTGCAACGTCAAGAAGGGCGAGGAGGAGCCCGACTATCTGCATCCGCTGCTGGAGCCCATCCTCAAGGAGACCTACGGCATCATCGTCTATCAGGAGCAGGTGATGCAGATCGCCCAGGTGCTGTCGGGCTATTCGCTGGGCGAAGCCGATCTTCTGCGCCGCGCCATGGGCAAGAAGATCAAGGCGGAAATGGACAAGCAGAAGGTCCGCTTCGTCGATGGCGCGGTGGAGCGTGGCATTGACCGGGGCCAGGCGGAGAGCATCTTCGATCTGGTGGCCAAGTTCGCCTCCTACGGCTTCAACAAGTCGCATGCCGCCTGTTACGCCATCGTCGCCTGGCAGACCGCCTGGCTGAAGGCCAATCATCCGGTGGAGTTCCTGGCCGCCTCCATGACCCTGGACATGGGCAACACCGACAAGCTCAACATCTTCGCCCGCGAGGCGCAGAGGCTGGGCATCGAAATTGTTCCGCCGGACGTGAACCGCAGCCGGGCGCGCTTCGAGGTGGAGGACGGAAAGATCGTCTATACCCTCTCGGCGCTGAAGA
>JALUFY010000413.1 GCA_027051995.1 Hyphomicrobiales bacterium | reverse complement strand
TGTTCATGTAGACCACCAGGGCGGGCACGCCCACCTGACGGGCCAGCAGGATGTGCTCGCGCGTCTGCGGCATCGGGCCGTCGGCCGCCGACACCACCAGGATCGCGCCGTCCATCTGCGCCGCGCCGGTGATCATGTTCTTCACGTAGTCGGCGTGGCCCGGGCAGTCCACGTGCGCGTAGTGGCGGTTCTCCGTCTCGTATTCCACGTGCGCGGTGGAAATCGTGATGCCGCGCGCCTTCTCCTCGGGAGCCTTGTCGATCTCGTCGAAGGCCGTCGCCTCGGCGCCGCCCTGCTCCGAAAGAACCTTGGTGATCGCCGCCGTCAGCGTCGTCTTGCCGTGGTCGACATGGCCGATCGTGCCAATGTTCGCATGCGGCTTCGTGCGTTCAAACTTTTCTTTCGCCATTGTCTCGTTTCCTTCACGTTTCGCCAGCGCCCCGGCGGATCAAACTCGTCTCAACCTGCCTTGCGGCGAATTCGCTCCGGGCCATCTTGCATACCCGGCCTTCGCCTTGTTCCTTCGCGTTCCGGCTTCCGGCCCCGTTATCCTCAAAGGGGGGCGGCTGGAGCGGGTGAGGGGAATCGAACCCCCGTCTTCAGCTTGGAAGGCTGCGGCTCTACCATTGAGCTACACCCGCCAGAACTCCCTTGCCGGGCCGCCAGCGCCCCTGCCTTTCAGGCGGCGGGGCCATGTCCGGAACACAACTGCTAACCTCGTATCCCTTTTGCATTCTTCCTGAAGGCCGTTCCGCGCATGCACGAAAAGCGCGGGGAGTGGTGGAGGGGGTTGGATTCGAACCAACGTAGGCATAGCCAACGGGTTTACAGCCCGTCCCCTTTAGCCACTCGGGCACCCCTCCGGGAACCACTCTCGCCGCTTTCCGCTTGCGCCTTCGCGGACATCATGCCCGGCCCGGCGCGCGAAACAACCCGCCAGCCCCTTGTGGGGGCCGGCAAGTGGGATGCTTTATGCGCACAAGCGCACACCCTGTCAAGCCGTTTCGCACCCTCTTTCTCATGCTTTTCCGCCCCCCTGCCCCGTTGCCCCGGACAGGCGGCGAAAAAAGGTGCGCACGGCCTGCGGCGGGGATATAATGCTCTCATGAAAAAGCACGCAAAAAGCCACGGCGGCCAGCGCCGCCCCGCGCCGCCGGATGAAGAGATTCTCCACGGCCTGCACGCCTGCGAGGAGGCGCTGAAGAACCCCCGCAGACGCTTCACGAAGGCACTGGCGACGCGCAACGCCGCGCGCAAGCTGGAGCAGGCCTTCGCCGCCGCCGGCATCGCGCCGGAAATCGTGCATCCGAAGGAGCTGGACAAGCGCCTGGGCCGGGACGCCGTGCATCAGGGCGTCATGCTGGCCGGGCCGCCGCTGGAGCAGCCCCGGCTGGATCAGATACCGCGCACCGGCATTGCCGTCATGCTCGATCAGGTCACCGATCCGCACAACGTGGGGGCCATTCTGCGCACGGCCTGCGCCTTCTCCGCCACCGCCCTTGTGGCCACGGCGCGCCATTCGCCGCTCGGCTCGGCGGTCATGGCCAAGGCGGCGTCGGGCGCGCTGGAGCATGTGCCCTTCGTCAAGGTCACAAATCTGGCCCGCGCCATGGACGAATTGAAGGATTACGGCTTTACGCTCTACGGGCTGGACAGCGAAGCCCCCGGCACGCTCGATTGCCACGCCAGGCCGCCCGACCCCTGCGCCATCATTCTCGGCGCGGAGGGCAAGGGCCTGCGCAAGCTGACGCGCGAGAAATGCGATCATCTGGTGCGCATGGATCTGCCCGGCCCCATCCGCAGCCTCAACGTCTCCAACGCCGCCGCCATGGCGCTTTTCGCCATGACCCATGCGGCGCTCGAAGGCCGGGATGGGGATTGACGGAACACCCCGCCGGATGACTTAATGCCCCCGCCGCGGGCGTGGCGGAATCGGTAGACGCACCGGACTTAAAATCCGTTGGCCGCAAGGCCGTGGGGGTTCAAGTCCCCCCGCCCGCACCACACGCCCGGAACGCAACCGGGGAGCGCATTCTGTAGCGTGGCGCTGG
>JALUFY010000412.1 GCA_027051995.1 Hyphomicrobiales bacterium | reverse complement strand
CGCGCACCTTGAGCTTGCGCGCGCCGCGCCCGGAGGCATTGCGGCGCGGCTTGGCCCTGTCAGGGCGTCTGGGGCCGGCCATAGGTTCCGTCCTCCATCATCAGATCGGTGAGAATGCCCTCGCGCAGGCCGCGGTCGGCGACGCGGATGCGCGGGCTGGGCCAGATGGCGCAAATCTCCTCCAGAATGGCGCAGCCGGCCACCACCAGATCGGCGCGGTCGCGGCCTATGCAGCCGTTGGCGGCGCGCTCGCGCAGCTCCATGGCGCGCAGCTGCTCGGAGACGCGCATGATCTCGGCGCGATCGAGCCAGCAGCCATCCACCCTGGAGCGGTCATAGCGGCGCAGGCCCAGGGAGACGCCGGAGATGGTGGTCACGGTGCCCGATGTGCCCAGCAGATGATCGGGAACGGCGGGCGCGCCCTTTTCCCGCAGGCGGGCGGCGAACTCCCGCAGGGCCGGGCGCACCCAGGCGCGCATTTGCTCATAGACTTCGCGCGGGATGGTCCCGCCGCCGAATTTCTCCGCCAGGGTGACGACGCCGGCGGGGATGGAGATCCAGTCCACGGCCTTACGTTCGCCGCCGGTCATGTTGAGCCACAGAAGCTCCGAGGAGCCGCCGCCGATGTCGAAGACCAGAACGTTTTCCGCCTTGTCATCGATCAGCGGGCAGGCCCCGGAGGCCGCGAGGCGGGCCTCGGCTCCGGCATCGACGATTTCCAGATCAAGCCCCAGCTCGCTGGACACCCTGTCCAGGAAGGCCTGGCCGTTTTTAGCCGCCCGGCAGGCCTGGGTGGCGATGAGGCGGGCGCGGCGCACCCGCCACCAGCGCAGCTTGTTGGCGCAGATGCGCAGGGCCTCCAGGGTGCGTTTCTGGGCCTGAGGCGACAGGGAGCCGGTTCTGGAGACCCCTTCGCCAAGGCGCACGATGCGCGAAAAGGCGTCCACCACGCGGAAGCCATTGCGCGACGGCGTGGCCAGCAGCAGCCGGCAATTGTTGGTGCCCAGATCGAGCGCGCCATAGAACTCGCGCCCGGATTCGCGCAAGGCCAGCAGCTGACGCGCCATGCGGGCGCGCCTCTGAGACGTGGCCATGCGGGGGGCGCTGGCGCGTTGCGCCGCCTTTCCGGGCGGCTCCCGCGTTTCCCGGCGCGGCGCTTTTTCCGCCGGGACAGCCCCCCTTGCGCGCGGATCGCCGTCCGCGCCCCTGGAGACATTCAATTCAATCCATCCCGCATGGCCCCGCCGGCGCCGCGTCCGCATTTTCCGCCGCGAGGGGGAAAAGCGCGCAAGGCGGCCGGAGCCGGGCCATGCCCAAATGCTTCACGTTGCCGCGCAGCATAGCAAAAACCGCCGCCCGGCGAAAGCGGGGTTTTGAAGGCCATGATAGCGGGCGCAAAGGGGGCCTGCCGGCCCGCCGCCGGGGCGGGGCGCGTTAACAACTCTTTATAGGCTTGACTGGTATATCTCCCTCAACCGGAGATTTTTTCCATGCGCATTCTGGGCACAAACAGCTGCAAATCCGACAGCTCCATGCTGGCGGCCTATTCGGAGACCCTGGGGGCCGCGGTGATGCGCCGCAAGACCGCCATCGCCTTGCGCGCCGCCAGGGTGGAGGCGGAACTGGCCTCCAAGACCAAATCCGAATTCATCGCCAACATGAGCCACGAGTTGCGCACGCCGCTGAACGCCATCATCGGATTTTCCGACATGATGATCTCCATGAGCGACATTCCGCCGGAGAAGGTGGCGCAGTATTCCGGGCACATCAAGGAAGCCGCCGAGCATCTGCTGGGGCTGATCAACTCCATTCTCGACGCCTCCAAGGTGCAGGCAGGCAAGCTGGCCGTCGATCCGGCCGAGATGGACATCGAGGAGCTCATCGAGGGCTGCCAGATGATCATCATGCCAAGAGCGCGCGAGAAGCGCCTTCTGGTGGAATGGAAACCGTCCGGTGAGCTGCCGCCCATCATGGCCGATCACATGCGCATCAAGCAGGTGCTGATCAATCTGCTGTCCAACGCGGTGAAGTTCACCCCGGAGGGCGGGCGCATCACCATCCATTCGGAACTGATTGACGATGGCGAGACCGTGCGCATCGCCGTGGAGGATACCGGTGAGGGCATGACCCCGGCGGAAATCGACGTGGCCATGCGCCCCTTCGGGCAGGTCAACAACAGGCTGAACAAAAAGAACGAAGGCACGGGCCTTGGGCTGCCGCTTTCGGCGGCGCTCGTGCGGCTGCACGATGGCAAGTTCGGCATCGAGAGCGAAAAGGGCAAGGGCGCGAGAGTGTTCTTCACGCTGCCCGTCAAGGGGCCCAGGCAAAAACCGGGGCGGAATTGAACCGCCAGAGCGGTCAGGGGATCACATCGCGGCGCGCGGGAGCGCCAAGGGATAATCAGGCGACATGATGCACGAAAACAACATCGCGGAATACAATCAGAATGGCGGGGATGAGGCCGCCGGCCTGGAGACGCAGCGCATCGGGCGCATCGTGGCGGTGACGGGCGGGCGCGCCGTCATCATGCTGACGCCGGAAAGCGAGTTGTCCGGCGACGAGGCGCGGTCGCCGGAAATCGGCACGCTGCTGAAAGTGGAGACGGAGGAAACCATCGCCCTGGCGCTGGTGTCCGGGTTGTCCTCGCCGATGCCCGAAGCCGACGATTCCAACGGCGAAGTGCGCATCGTCGAGGTGGAGTTCATCGGCGAACTGCTGAAGGGCGAAGCGCCGGGCGAGCTGAAGAGCTTCCGGCGCGGCGTCTCGCAATATCCGAGCCTCGGAGACGTGGTTTGCCGGGCCTCGAGGCGCGAACTGAAAATGGCCTACGCCTGCGACGGCAGCAGCTCCATCAAGGTGGGCGTCATCCATCAGGACCGCTCCATTCCGGCGATGATCAAGCTCAACGACATGCTGGGCAAGCATTTCGCCATTCTCGGCACCACCGGCACGGGCAAGTCCTGCTCGGTGGCGCTGATCCTGCGGCGCATTCTGGAGCAGAACCCCAATGCACACATCCTGCTTCTGGACGTGCACCGGGAATACGCCGCCGCCTTCCGCGACATGGCGGAGATCATCGCGCCGGAGACCCTGAACCTGCCCTTCTGGCTGCTGAATTTCGAGGAAATCTGCGAAATCCTCATCGGCAAGCACAGCCAGGCGGAGGTGGACACCGAGGTGCTGCGCGAGCTTATCCCGCAGGCCAAGGCGCGCTACCGCTCCAGCGCCAGGCAGGGCAGCTCGCAGCTGCTGAAGGCGCGCGAAACCGTGGATGCGCAGAACATCGGCGTGGACACGCCCCTGCCCTATCGCGCGTCCGATCTCATCAGCCTGCTGGAGGAATATATCGGCAAGCTGGACATGAAGGGCAATCTGGCCCCCTACAAGCGCATCAAGGCCAAGCTGGAGAACGTCACCCGCGACCCGCGCTACGGCTTCATGTTCGGCTCGCTGACGGTGCATGACACAATGGCCGAGGTTCTGGGACGGCTGTTCCGCATCCCGGTTAACGGCAAGCCGATCACCGTGCTGGAGCTTGGCGGACTGCCCTCGGAGGTCATCAACGTGGTGGTTTCGGTGCTGGCGCGGCTGGCCTTCGATTTCGGGCTGTATTCATCCGGCAACGTGCCCATCACCTTCGTCTGCGAGGAGGCGCACCGCTATGTGCCCTTCGACCCCAACGCCGGTTTCGAGCCCACCAAGCGGGCCATTTCGCGCATCGCCAAGGAAGGGCGCAAATACGGCGTGTCGCTGTGCATCATCACGCAGCGCCCGGCGGAGCTCGACCCGACCATCCTTTCGCAGTGCAACACCATCTTCTCGCTGCGCCTGACCAACGAACGCGACCAGGAAATCCTGCGCGCGGGCATTTCCGATTCGGCGGCCTCGCTGATGGATTTCATGCCGACGATGGGCGTGGGCGAGGCGGTGGCCTTCGGCGAGGGCGTCTCCCTGCCGACGCGCATCAAGTTCGACCTGCTGCCGCCGGACAGGCTGCCGAAATCGACGACCGCGTCGTTCTCCGAGAACTGGCGCGAGGACATCACCGAACCCAATTTCCTCAAGCATATCGTGGCCCGCTGGCGGCATCAGAACCTCTCCGACGACCTGGAGATGGCCCCGCCGCCCGGCATGAGCGGCGCGCCCGCGGAGATGCCCGCCGGCATGGCGGAACAGTCCGTCGCGCCGCAGCCAGCGGCCACCCAGCCCATGCCGCAGCAGCCCGCGCAAACCGCACAGCCCATGCAGTCCGCGCCGGCCGCGCCGGCGGCATCGGCCATGCAGGCCCCGCCGGCCATGCAGCCCGCGGAGGAGATGCAACCGGCCATGACGCCAGCCATGCCGGAGCAGCCCGTCCAGCCCATGCAGGCCGCGCCCGCCATGCAACCTGCACCCGCCATGCAACCTGCACCCGCCATGCAGGCGCAGCCTTCGCCCGCGCCACAGCCCGTCATGACGGCGGCCCCGGAGACAACCATTCCGCCCCAGGCGCCTGCAATGCCCCCGCAACAGGGCATGGCGCAGCCGCAGAATGCTCAACCCGCAGCCGATCCGCGTCAGGCTCTGCGCGACAGTCTCTCCAGCATGATGGAGCAGTTCCGCGCGCAGACGAAAAACGGCCCGCAGGGATAAAAACCGCCCTTGCGCGTCTTGACTTGCGCGGCGCGCGGCGCTATTTGCCAATGCGTTCGCGCCGCCGTGTCTCGCGGGGCCGGATTGGGGACTCGTCTAATGGTAGGACAGCGGACTCTGACTCCGTAAGTCCAGGTTCGAATCCTGGGTCCCCAGCCACTTTTTTCATTTCTCGCGGCAGGCGCGCGGCATTGTCCAGCGCGCCTTTTTTGTTCCTTCACAGCCCCCGGAGAGAACGGAGATGAAACCAGCCGGACGGGCCAGCGCGGCCATCGATATTCTCGGCGCGGTGCTGGAGCGGCATCTGCCCGCCACGGAGGCCCTGCGCGAATGGGGGCGCTCCCACCGCTTCGCCGGATCGCGCGACCGGGCGGCCATCGGCACTATCGTGCATGACGCGCTGCGGCAAAGGCATTCCCTGGCCTGGCGCATGGGCGGGGATGAGAGCCCGCGCGCCCTGGTGCTTTCCTGGCTGGCGCATGTGGCGGGAAAAAGCGTGGAGGAGATCGAAGCCCTGGGCGGCGCGCCCTTCGGCTTTGGCGCTCTGTCCGGAAGCGAGCGCGAGGCGCTCATGCATCCGCTCCCGCTTGATGACGCCCCGGACTTCGTGCGCGGGGATTATCCGCGATGGCTGGCGGAGAGCTTCGCGGCGGCCTTCGGCGATGATGCGGCGGCGCAAGGAGCGGCGCTGGCGCGGCGCGCGCCGCTCGATATCCGCGTCAACACCCTCAAGGCCAGCCGCGAGAAGGCGGCCAGGGCGCTGGCGCGGTTTTCTCCTTCCTTGACGCCGCATTCGCCTTGGGGCCTGAGGTTTCAGCCCAATGATGAGGGGCGGCTGCCGAACGTGGAGGCCGATGGGGCGCACGGGCGCGGCTGGTTCGAGGTGCAGGACGAAGGCTCGCAGATCGCAGCCCTTGCCTGCGGCGCGACGGCGGGCGAACAGGTGCTGGATCTGTGCGCGGGCGCGGGCGGCAAGACGCTGGCGCTGGCGGCCATGATGGGCAACAAGGGGCAGATTTTCGCCCATGACGCAAACCAGCAGCGGTTGCGGCCCATTTTCGAGCGCATCAGGCGCGCCGGGGCGCGCAATGTTCAGGTAATCGAGGCGCACGCGAAGGAGCGGCTGGCGGCGCTCAAGGAGCGCATGGATCTGGTGCTGGTGGACGCCCCCTGCTCCGGCTCCGGCACATGGCGGCGCAAGCCGGACGCCAAATGGCGGCTGCGGGAAACATCGCTGGCGGCGCGCAAGGCGGCGCAGACGGAGCTTTTGCGGCAGGCGGCGGATTTCGTCCGCCCCGGCGGGCGGCTGGTCTATGTAACGTGTTCGGTGCTGCCGGAGGAGAACACGCGGCAGGTGGAGGCCTTTCTGGCCAGTGACGCGCGCTTTGCCCTGGCGGACTGGCGCGAGGGCGCGGGCGAAGCGCCCGAAGGCCTGAAGGCGCGGGGGCCGGATTTGCGCCTGACGCCGCTTTCGCATGGGACCGACGGCTTTTACGCCGCCGTCATGACACGCCGGGACAAGGCGTGATTTGAACAAACGCCCCTGCCGGCATAAACTCTCCAAGACGGCAACCAATGGGAGGACGGGAGATGAAGCAGACGCTGATGGGGCTGATGACACAGATGATGCCGGCCATGAAGCCGCTGTTCTGGGCGGCGGTCATCGCCTTTCTCGCCGGTCTGGCCGGCGCGCTGGCGGGCGGAGACGGCTGGCGGCGGCTGACCCGCGCGGCGGGCGGCGTTCTGTTCGCCATTGGCGCTTTCTTCCTCATCGCGCAGGGACTGGGCGCGTGGCTGGGGGCCGCGCCGTCCATCAACCTTGGCGACGCCCGGCGGATGCAGTTCATCCTCGTGCCGTTCTGGCAGCTCGGGCTGGGGTGTCTCGCGGGCGGCCTCCTCCTGCGCCTCGTCACCCGCCTGCGGCGGCGCGGCGGATTTGCTGGAACTGGAACCGGAACCTGAAACCTACTTGCCTACGATATTAGCTGTTGAATAAACGCCTCTGAGAGCGGCGGTTCCGGCGTTCAGGAGCATGAGGAATTTCTTGAGTTCGGCGCCGGCGGAATTGGCGACATAAATCACGTCGTTATCCCGCATGACGAACCCCTGCGCCAGAAAGAATGCGCGCGGCTTGCTCATGTCCAGCACATAGACCGTTGGAGTCCGTCCGGAAGGATTCAGCGCTTCCTCATCGTAATTGATCTGCCTGAGAACCCTGTTATCTTCGAGGCGGAAGAGGAACACGCCCTTGGAGTCGGCGCGATCATCCAGCAGACCGCCGGCGCGGGCAACGGCCTCCAGAATATTCACCCGGTCGCTGTCAAAAGGATATTCTCCCGTCTTCCCGACTGCGCCGAAGGCCGTAAAGGTCTGCGGGTTGTGGGAAAGATAGATCTGATCTCCCGGCCGGACATAAATATTCTCGCCGGGATTGCGGATGATTCGCTTGAGGTTCTGGATGCCCTTGCGCCCCTGACGAATCAGGGTCAGCATGGTTTCGCGCGCAGGAGCAGCGGCACCGCCCGCCGCGGCCAGAACATCGAGAACATGATCCCCCTTGAGGGAGATCTCATAGCGCCCGGGATTGCGGACATCGCCGTTGACGACAACCGAATTGGCGACGTTCTTGGTAATTGAAACAAGAACCTGCGGAGAAATGGCCTTTCCCCGCAGAAGACGCTCGATCCGTTTCTGAAGCTGCAGCGGCGTATAGCCCGCCGCGCGGATGACGCCAACGAAGGGGATGGTGATGCGTCCGCGTTTGTCCACGCGCAGAGGGGGGAACTGCGCGTTCTTGTTGTCAGTGGTGGAGAAAAGGCCGTTGTCGGCGGCTTCCCATATATTGACCTGGAGAATGTCGCCCACGCCGATGGTGTTGCGGAAGGTTTCAGGCGAGCCCATGCCGAAAACCCGCCGGAGCCCGTGCGGCTCGAAAGCCAGCTGAACGGCGACGACCTTCCCGCTGACGGGGCCAATGGCGTATTCGCTGCGAATAGGGTC
>JALUFY010000411.1 GCA_027051995.1 Hyphomicrobiales bacterium | reverse complement strand
CAGCAGCAGGCGGCGGACGGCCAGGCGGCCATCGAGCTGCTGCCCAGGGTGTCGGAATATCTCTCTCTGGTGATGACCCTCGTTCTGGCCTTCGGCGTGGCCTTTCAGCTGCCCATCGTGCTCACCCTTCTGGGCAAGATCGGCGTTATCTCGGCGGATCAGCTTCGCAAGGGGCGCAAATACGCCATTGTCGGCGTCGTCACCCTGGCGGCCATCTTCACCCCGCCCGATCCCTTCTCCCAGCTCGGTCTGGCCCTGCCGATGATCGCTCTTTACGAGCTTTCCGTCTGGCTGGTCGCAATGGCCGAGAAAACGCGCCGGGAGAAGGAAGATGCGGCAAGCGCCGGATAGCCTCTTTGCCGCGCGCCTCTCACGGCCTATAAACCGGCAGGGATTCATTCCGCGCGGAAAGGCGAATCATGTTTGACATCAAATGGATCAGGGAACATCCCCAGGACTTCGACAAGGGCATGGCCCGCCGCGGGCTGGAGCCGCAAAGCGAAGCCCTGCTGGCGCTGGACGCAAAAAGGCGCGAGCTCGTCTCGCAATTGCAGGAGCTGCAAAGCCGACGCAACGCCGCATCGAAGGAGATCGGCAAGGCCATGGCCGCCGGGGAAAAGTCCCGCGCCGAAGAGCTGAAGGCCGAGGTCGCCGCCCTCAAGGGCCGCATGCAGGAGCTTGAGGAAGCCGCCCGCACCGCCGAAGCCGAACTGAAGATGCATCTTTCGGCCCTGCCCAACATCCCGCTGGATGAAGTCCCCGACGGCGCGGACGAAAACGGCAACGTGGAAGTGCGCCGCGTTGGCGAGCCGCCGAAGTTCGATTTTGCCCCGAAACAGCATTTCGAGCTGGGCGAGGCTTTGGGATACATGGATTTCGAGACGGCGGCGGCCATGTCCGGCGCGCGTTTCGTCATCCTCAAGGGGCCGCTGGCCCGCCTGGAGCGCGCCCTTGCGCAATTCATGCTCGATCTGCAGACCGGCGAGCATGGCTACGAGGAGGTCAATCCGCCGCTTCTGGTGCGTTCGGACGCGCTCTTCGGCACCGGCCAGCTGCCCAAGTTCGCCGAGGATCTCTTCCGCACCACCGATGACCGCTGGCTGATCCCCACCGCCGAGGTGCCGCTGACCAATCTCGCCGCCGGGAAAATCCTCCCCGAGAGCGCCTTGCCCATGCGCGTGACCGCCCACACCCACTGTTTCCGCTCCGAGGCAGGGGCGGCCGGGCGCGACACCCGCGGCATGATCCGCCAGCATCAGTTCACCAAGGTGGAGCTGGTTTCCATCACCACGCCGGAGCAGGGCAGGGCGGAGCTTGACCGCAAGACGGCGGCCGCCGAAGAGGTGCTCAAGCGCCTGGGGCTGGCCTACCGCGTCGTCGCCCTGTGCACCGGCGACATGGGTTTTTCGGCGCAAATGACCTACGACCTGGAGGTCTGGCTGCCCGGGCAGAACACATACCGCGAAATCTCCTCCGTTTCCCTGTGCGGAGATTTTCAGGCCCGCCGCATGAACGCCCGCTACCGCAAGGAGGGCGAAAAGGGCGCCCGCTTCGTCCACACGCTCAACGGATCGGGCCTGGCCGTCGGCCGCGCCCTCGTCGCCGTTCTTGAGAATTATCAGAACGCCGATGGCTCCATTACCGTGCCGCAAGCCCTGCGCCCATACATGGGCGGGATGGAAAGGATCGAAAAGGCGTAAGGGGACGGAACCTTGCGCCCGGAAGGCCGCGATAAGCAAAAAAGAACCGGCGGAGCCCGCATGATGCGCATACTGGTCACCAATGACGACGGCATTCATGCGCCCGGCCTGAAGGCCGCCGAGGCCATCGCCCGTCAGCTGTCGGATGATGTCTGGGTCATCGCCCCGCGGGATGAGCATTCCGGGGCCTCGCGCTCCTTGTCCCTGTCCAATCCCATCCGCCTGTTCGAGGCCGGGGAAAAGCGCTTCGCCGTGCGCGGCACGCCCGCCGATTGCGTCATCATGGCCACCTGCCATGTCATGCCCGCCAGCCCGGACATCATCATCTCCGGCGTCAATTCCGGCCAGAACATCGCCGACGACATCACCTATTCCGGCAC
>JALUFY010000410.1 GCA_027051995.1 Hyphomicrobiales bacterium | reverse complement strand
TGCGGCCGATGGCGGGGTTGAACAGGCCGTCCGATATGTCCTCGTAGTGTTTCGCCTGGCGGATGAGCGGCAGCAGGAAGGGCGAGACCTTCATGGCGCGGCCCCTGGCGAAGGCGGCGTTGAGGCGGCTGAGCTCGCCGGGCTTCCAGGCGTGCCAGCCGCGGTGCATGCGGGCGAAGGCGGCGCGGATGTCTCCGGCGGCGGCGCGGGCGGTGGCCTCGTCCACATCGCGGATGGTGATCTCCACCACCGTGCCGAAGATGCCGAAGCTGTCCTTGTAGCTTTTGCCGGCGTTGGGCTGGCAGGCGGCCAGCATGATGAGCAGGGCGAGCAGGGGGAGTTTCAGGATGTTTCGCATATCGGCGCGCCTTGGATGGATCAGGTATCCCGAGGCGCTATCACATCGCCTCACGCCTTGCCAATCCCGCCTTCCGGGGGACGGGCGGCGGCCATGAAGGCGCGGATGGCGGGCACGTCGCGGCGCTGGGAGAGGCAGATCAGGCGCTCTTCCATGATCAGGGAGACGCCGCGCAGGGGGATTTTCACCAGTCCGGGATCAGCGCCGGATTCGGCCTCGGAGACGAAGCCCACTCCGGCTCCGGCGGCGACGATCTCGCGCACCGCCTCGCGGCCCTCGGCCTCTATGGCCGGGGTGAGCGCAAGCCCCGCTTTCCGCGCCGCCCGGAGCAGCTTCTGGCGGGTTTTCGAGCCCTTTTCGCGCAGAACGAGCGGCAGGCGGGCCAGTTGCCGCAAGGTGGCGGGGCCTTGCGGCAGTCCGGGGAAATCCCGCGCGGCAAAGGCGATGATGGGGGCCGAGCCCAGGCCGATGCTGTCGAAGGCCCGGCCCGGGGCGGGCTCTCCGGTGACGCCAATATCCGCTTCATAGGAAAGCAGGGCGCGGGCCACCTGACGGGAATTGCCGTGGCGCAGGGTGATGCGCACCTTCGCATGGCGGGCGCGGAAGCGGCGCAGCGCATGGGCGATGTGATGGGCCGAATCGGCGATGATGCGCAGCTCTCCGGCGGGCAGGGCGCGCGATGCGCCGAGCATGCGCCGGGCCTGCTCCTCGATCTCGAACATGGGGCGGATGATGGCCAGCAGCTCGCGGCCCTTGGGCGTCAGGCGCACCTGCTTGCGGGAGCGGTCGAAGAGGCGCACGTCATGGGCCTGCTCCAGCTTGCGCACCTGTTCCGACACGGCGGGCTGGGAGACGCCCATGACGGCGGCGGCGCGGGAAAAGCCGCCTTCGGCGGCGACGTGATAGAAGGCGCGAAGCTGGCTGTTGTGCATGGCGGCCTTTCCATAAGATGAGCTTATGAAATGATACGATCAAACGATTTTACATATGCACCGGCGAAGGCGCAAACTGCCCGCGCATGAAACGTCCTTGCCGGAGGGCTCCGCATGAGCGGAATCGCCATCAAGCCGCCCGAGATGGGCGAACCTTATCTGTTGACGCCGGGGCCGCTGACCACGTCCATCGATGTCAAGCGCGCCATGCTGTGCGACTGGGGTTCGTGGGACGGGGATTTCCGCGCCATGACGGCGCGGCTGCGGGCGCGGCTGCTGGAAATCGCCGGGGATGACGGCTCCTATGACTGCGTGCCCATGCAGGGCAGCGGCACCTTCGCGGTGGAGGCCATGCTGGGCTCGCTGATCCCGCGCGATGGCAAAACGCTGGTGCTGAGCAACGGGGCCTATGGCAAGCGCATCGCCAGAACGCTGGAGGTGCTGGGGCGCGATTTCGCCATGATCGACAAGGGCGATTACCTGCCACCGCGCGGAGCGGAGGTGGCGCGGGCGCTGGCGGATGATCCGGCCATCACCGATGTGGTGGTGGTGCATTGCGAAACCTCGTCGGGCATTCTCAATCCGCTGCGGGAGATTTCGCAGGCGGTGCAGGCGGGCGGGCGGCGGCTGTGGATCGATTCCATGAGCGCCTTCGGGGCGCTGCCGCTGACGCCGGACAAAATCCGTTTCGAGGGGCTTGTGTCTTCGGCCAACAAGTGCATCGAGCGCGTGCCGGGTTTCGGCTTCGTCATCGCCCGCAAGGCGGCGCTGGAGCGGGCGACAGGCAACGCG
>JALUFY010000409.1 GCA_027051995.1 Hyphomicrobiales bacterium | reverse complement strand
AATAGGTGCCGACGATGACGCCCCAGATCATGGTGAAGGTAAAGCCACGAATGACTTCTCCGCCGAAGATGTAGAGCGCCGCCAGGGCCACCAAGGTGGAAACCGAGGTGAGGATGGTGCGCGACAGCATCTGGTTGATCGACAGATCGATCAGTTCCGGCAATGGCGTCTTCTTGTATTTGCGCATGTTCTCGCGCACCCGGTCATAGACCACCACGGTGTCATTGAGCGAATAGCCGACGATGGTCAGGATGGCGGCGATGATGGAGAGGTTGAACTCCATCTGGGTGAAGGCGAAAACGCCGATGGTGAGCAATACGTCATGGGTCAGCGAGGCCACCGCGCCGATGGCGAACTGCCACTCGAAGCGGAACCAGATGTAGATCATGACGCCCAGAAGGGCCACCACGACGGCGATGATGCCGTCCTTGGTCAGCTCGCCTGAGACCTTTGGCCCGACCACTTCGACGCGGCGGTAATCCACCTTTTCGCCAAGCGTGGCCTTGACCTTGTTGATGGCGGTCTGCTGGGCCTTCTCGCCGCCCGGCTGGGTCTCGAAGCGGATCAGGATGTCGCGCGGATCGCCGAATTCCTGCAACTCGAAACTGCCCAGCTTCAGCGCACCGATTTTCTTGCGCAGATCGGAAATGTCCGCCGGGCCCGGCGTGCGGATTTCGATCAGGGTGCCGCCCTTGAAGTCGATGCCGAAGTTGAGGCCGAGGACGAAGGCGCCGGCGAGCGAGATCAGAATGGCGATGGACGAGGCGATGACTGCGAAGCGCGACCACGCCATGAACTTGATATTGGTGTTGTCCGGGACCAGTTTGATGGGCTTGAGCATGGTTCGTGATCCCTAGATCGGAATGGATTTCGGCCTGGTGCGGGTCACCCAGAAGGCGACGATCAGGCGGGTCAGCGTATAGGCGGTGAACACCGTGGTGATGATGCCCACGCCCAGGGTGACGGCGAAGCCGCGCACCGGGCCGGAGCCCAGGCCATAGAGCACGACGGCGGCGATCAGCGTGGTGATGTTGGCGTCCAGGATGGTGCCGAAGGCGCGCGAAAAGCCGGTCTCCAGCGCATTGAGCACGGAGCGGCCGTTGCGCAGCTCCTCGCGGATGCGCTCGAAGACCAGCACGTTGGAGTCCACCGCCATGCCGAGGGTGAGCACGATGCCGGCGATGCCGGGCAGCGTCAGGGTGGCCTGGAAGGCGGTGAGCACGCCGACCAGCATGCCGAGGTTGGCCAAGAGGGCCAGATCGGCGAAAACGCCGAACAGGCCGTAGGTGAAGATCATGAAGAGCAAAACGGCGATCAGGCCGATGATGGAGGCGGTGACGCCGGCGCGGATGGAGTCGGAGCCCAGGGATGGGCCGACGGAACGCTCCTCGACGATGGTCAGCCTGGCCGGCAGCGCGCCGGAGCGCAGGATGATGGCCAGAAGCTTTGTCTCCTCCACCGTGAAGCGGCCGGAAATCTGCCCGGAGCCGCCAAGGATGGGCGTCTGGATGACCGGAGCGGAGACCACCTTGCCATCGAGCACGATGGCGAAGGGCCTGCCGACATTCTTCTGCGTCAGCTTGCCGAAGAGCAGCGCGCCCTTCTGATTGAAGCGGAAGGTGACGATGGGCTCGCCGGTGCGGGAATCGAAGGCGGGCTGGGCGTCCACCAGATCGGCGCCTTCCACGGTGGCGCGGCGCGATGTCTGCACCCAATAATGGCGGCCCGGCGTCTTGGCGTCCGGCATGTCCGCGCAGCCGGCGGGCACGCGCTCGCCCTTCTGGCCGGTTGGCTGGGCCTCGCACAGCAGCTGGAAGGTCAGGCGGGCGGTCTGGCCGACGGCCTTTTTCAGCATGGCCGGGTCCTTCATGCCCGGGGCCTGAACGATGATGCGCTCCGGCCCCTGCTGCTGAATGGTGGCCTCGGTCATGCCCAGCTCGTCCAGACGGCGGCGGATGACCTCGATGGCCTGCTTGACGGCGCGGCGGATGCGCGCCTCCAGCCCGGCCCCGGAATAGCGCAGGACAAAGCGGTTTTCGCCATCACGCGCGACCTCGATCTCCCGGGCCGTTCCGCCCGTGCCGAACAGGCCGGTCTGGATGGGCCTGGCGAGCTTTTTCAGCACGGTGTAGGCCTTGTCCACCTTCGCCGGATCGGTGATGGTGACCACCAGGGAGCCGTCCTTGCGGATGGAGATGGTGTGCTTGATCTTGTTTTCCCGCCACAGCCCCTGACGGATATCGCCGCGCAACTGGGTCAGGAGGGTTTTCGTCAGGGCCTTCTTGTCTACCTCCCAGAGCAGATGCGAGCCGCCTTGCAGATCAAGCCCCAGAACGATGGGCTTGTTGGGCAGGAAGGAGGGGATATAGGCGCGCTGCTGCTTGTTCAGGGCATTGGGCAGGGCGAAGAGAAAGCCCAGCAGCACAATGCCCAGGATGGTCAGCGTTTTCCACAATTGGAGGCGGAACATGGTTCAGGCGGCCCCGTTCTGTTTCAGGTTCTTGTCATGCGCGCCGGGCGGGAAGCCCCTGCCCCGCCCGCGCCGTCATCGCTCACTTGCCGTCATTGGCCGGGGCGGGCTGGCCCTTGACGCGCACTTCGGCGATGTAGTTTTTCTTCACCTTGACCTTGACGCCCTCGGCCAGCTCCACGGTGACTTCGTCACCGGCCACCTTGGCGACCTTGCCGACCAGGCCGCCGGAGGTGACGACGCTGTCGCCGCGCCGCACGTTGGCGAGCATGGCCTGATGCTCCTTCATCTTCTTCTGCTGCGGGCGGATGAGCAGGAACCAGAAGACGCCCATGATGAGCACAAGCGGCAGAAACATGGAAATGAGATCGCCGCCCGGATTGCCCGCGCCGGCGGCGTATGCTGGAGTGATGAACATCGTCTTGACTGGCTCCCTGGATGTTTTTCGCCGTTTGGCCCTTGTGAAGGCTTGCCCCTTGGGGGCGTCATGTCCTGTTGCTATATAGGGACGCTGGCCGATTTGCAACACGGGCCGGGCGGGCATCCGCAAGCATGAGGGCTTTTTCATGAATGACGGTGGGACACGGGGCGGACTATCGCTGCTGGCGCGCATCGCGCAGGCCTTGGAGCGCATGGCTCCGCGGCCCGCGCCGCCCGTCAGCCCCGACAGCGCGCGGGCCTTCGTGTGGGATGCGGAAAACGCCCGGCTGCATCCCGTCGAACGGGTGAACCGGCTGCCGCTGGCCCTGCTGCGCGGCATCGGCATGGCGCGCGATACGCTGCTGGAGAACACCCGCCGCTTCGCCACCGGGCTGCCGGCCAACAACGCGCTGCTGTGGGGCGCGCGGGGCATGGGCAAGAGCTCGCTGGTCAAGGCGGTTCACGGCGAGGTGGCGAGAGAGCATCCCTGCCTCAAGCTGGTGGAAATTCACCGCGAGGACATCAGCACCCTTCCCGCGCTCATGGCCATCGTGCGCGATGAACGGGATTTCCGCTTCATCGTCTACTGCGACGATCTCTCCTTCGACGCGGAAGATACCTCCTACAAGTCGCTGAAGGCGGCGCTGGAAGGCGGCATCGAGGGCCGGCCGGACAACATGATCTTCTACGCCACGTCCAACCGGCGGCATCTGCTGCCGCGCGACATGATCGAAAACGAGCGCTCCACGGCCATTCATCCCTCGGAAGCGGTACAGGAGAAGGTGTCGCTCTCGGACAGGTTCGGCCTGTGGCTCGGCTTCCACAACTGTTCTCAGGACGATTATCTCGATATCATAAGGGGATACGCCTATCATTTTGGACTTCGAATCAGCGATGACGAATTGCGCGCGCAGGCGCTGGAATGGGCGGCGGGGCGCGGCGCGCGCTCCGGGCGCGTGGCCTGGCAGTTCATTCAGGATCTGGCCGGGCGGCTGGGCGTGAAAATCCGTCTGTAACGCGCCGGGCGACGGGCCGGAGATGAAAAAAGCCCGGATGGCGGGAGCATCCGGGCTTTTTCAGGTCTTGAACCCGCCCCGTGATTTGCAGGGGGAAATGGGGCGGGGCTTCGCAAGTTGTCTTTCTGGCCGTCAGTTCATGGCGGTGGCCGTGCCCAGATACTTCAGCGGGTTGACGGCGGAGGCGCCCTTGCGCAGCTCGAAATGCAGCTGCGGCGTCTTCACCGAGCCGGTGGAGCCGGCCTTGGCGATCACCTGGCCTCGGCGGATGCGGTCGCCGCGTCTGACGAACAGCTCCTTGTTGTGGGCGTAGGCGGTGACCCATCCGTTCTTGTGGCGGATCAGAATCAGATTGCCATAGCCCTTCAGCTCGTTGCCGGCATAGGCGACAACGCCATCATTGGCGGCGTGCACATCGGCGCCCTCGGGCACGGCGATGTTGATGCCCTCGTTGCGCGCTCCGCCCGGCTTGGCGCCATAGGTGGAGATCACCCGGCCGCGCACCGGCCAGCGGAAGCCGCTGGCGCCGATGGACGGCTGCGTCTCGGCCCTCTTCTCGGGCTGCCTGGGCGCGGGATTGTCGTGGCGGATGATGCGCGAATCGTCCTTGGGCGTGGTCTTGCGGGCTTCCTTGACGGGACGCGGGGCGCTGGGCGCGGTGGCGTGAGGCGTCTGCGCGCCCTGCCCCATGTTCCAGCCGGAAGCGGCGGGAATCTTCACGCGCTGGCCCACCTTGAGCTGCACGTTGCGCGGAAGACCGTTGTAGGAGGCGATCTTGTATGGATTCACATGATACTTGCGGCCCAGCGAGAAGAGTGTCTCGCCCGGCGCGACGCGATGCAGGCCGGCGGCGCTGTAATTGCGCTCGGTTGCGCGGCCGCGAACGGGCGTGGCCACGGGCGTCTGCGCCGGCGCCGGGATGGTGGCGCGGGCCGTGCGCGGCGCGAAGGTGGGCGCGGGCGAGGCCGGGCGCGATACGCCGGGGATCCTGAGCCGCTGGCCGGCGCGCAGGCTGTAGGGCGCGCTCAGCCCGTTGGCGGCGGCAACCTGGGCCACAGAGAGGCCATTGGCGCGCGAGATGGAATAGAGAGTCTGGCCGGGGCGCACGGTGACATAACCGTTCGTGGCGGTCATGGAGCTGGCGGGCGCGCGATAGCTGGCGCGCGCCGGAGCGGAGGGAGCGCGATAGGCGGTGCGCGCCGGAGGCGTGTAGGAGGGCCGCGACCAGGACGGCGTCGCCGGGGCCGTGTTGTCCAGCTGGCGGGTGGCCACGCGGGAAACCGGCGCGGTGCGCGCGACAGTCTCGCTCCTGGGCAGCGAGGCGGTGGTGTTCACCGGCGGATAGTCGCTCAGCCGCTCGACATCGGACGAGCAGGCGGCGAGCAGGGAAACCGCGCCAGCCATGAGGGCCAAGCGGGAAAAACCATGAATACGGGAGGTGTGATCTGTGGACATTGTTTTACTCTAACCCCGGAACTTGACTGACTTACATGCGGCCATATTGGAGGGTCAGGGTTAAGGAAAGGTTGCCCGCTATAAAAAAATTCAATCCGTCAACTTTTGCGTGCGCCGGTGTGGGTGGCGGGCCACGGCGAAATCATATTTTCCGCCAATCGGGTGAAACCTTGGGAAGGAAGGCGGGAATTCAGCCCTCCTCCGCCGCCTCAAGCTCGGCGGAGGTTTGCAGCCATTGTTCTTCCAGCTGCTCCAGTTCCCGGGCCAGCTGGGCGCGGGCGGCGGCGAATCTGGCGGCCTTGCGGGCGTCCTCGGCATAAAGTTTTCCGCCATCCAGGGCCTTGTCGAAGACGGAGATTTTCTCTTCCGTTTCAGCCATCTGCTTTTCCAGCGAGGAGAGCCGCTTGCGCAGGGCGCCCGTGTTAACCCCGCGCGGGCGGGAAGCCCTGGCCGGTTTGTCTGCCTCCCCGGCATCGCGCCGCGCCCGGCCCTTTTCGCGGCGCACGGCGCGGGCGCGCTCCAGCACGAGGCGCTCGTAGGCGTCGAGATCGCCGTCAAAGCGCGTCACCGTTCCATCGGCCACCAGCCACAGGCGGTCAGCGGTGGTTTCCAGCAGGTGGCGGTCATGGGAGATGAGGATGACCGCGCCCTCGAAGGCGTTGAGCGCCGCGATCAGCTCGCCGCGCGCCTCCATGTCCAGATGGTTGGTGGGCTCGTCCAGCACCAGGATATGCGGCTTGTGAAAGGCCGCCAGGGCGAACAGGAGGCGCGCCTTCTCGCCGCCGGAGAGGGTTTCCACCCTGTTGTCGGCCAGATCCGCGCCGAAACCGTATTGGCCAAGGCGGGCGCGCCTTTGCGCCTCGGTGGCCTCGGGCATGAGATCGCGGAAATAGCCGTGGGGCGTTTTGCCTTCCGCCAGTTCATCCAGCTGGTGCTGGGCGAAATAGCCCACGCGCAGCTTCTTGTGGTGGCGCATGGCCCCGCTCATGGGCGCGATGCGCCCGCACAGCAGTTTGGCGAAGGTAGACTTGCCCTGCCCGTTCGCCCCCAGCATGGCGATGCGGTCATCGGCGTCTATGCGCAGATCGATGCCGTGCAGAACGGGTTTGCCGTCATAGCCCACCGAGACGTCCTCGAAGCGCACCAGCGGCGGGTTGAGCGGCCGCTCCGGCGAGGGAAAGAAGAAGGGCGCGACGGTTTCCTCCACAACGGACGCGACGGTCTGCATCCTTTGCAGCGCCTTGAGGCGGCTTTGCGCCTGTCTGGCCTTTGTGGCCTTGGCGCGGAAGCGCTCGACGAAGGCTTCCATGTGGCGGCGCTTGTCCTCCTGCTTCTTTTTCAGCTTCATCTGCTGGGCCTGCTTCTCGGCCCGCAGGCGCTGGAAGGCGTCGAAATTGCCCGAATAGAAGTCCAGCCTGCCGCCATTCAGATGGACGATGGCCCCCACCGACTCGTTGAGGATGTCGCGGTCATGGGAAACCAGCAGGACGGTATGGCGGTATGCGCGCAGGTAGCTCTTCAGCCAGAGCACGCCTTCCAGGTCGAGATAGTTGGTCGGCTCATCCAGCAGCAGCACGTCCGGCTCGGCGAACAGCGCGGCGGCCAGGGCCACGCGCATGCGCCAGCCGCCCGACAGCGCCGAACACGGGCCCCGCATCTCATCCTGTGAAAAGCCCAGACCGGCCAGGATGGCGGCGGCGCGCGCCGGGGCGGAATGGGCGCCGATATCAGCCAGGCGGGTGTGGATCTCGCCGATGCGGTGGGGATCGGTCTCCGTTTCGGCGCGCCGGAGAAGGCTGGCGCGTTCGCCGTCGGCGGCCAGCACCACCTCCATGAGACTCTCGGGGCCGCCCGGGGCCTCCTGCGCCACGGCGCCAACGCGCGCCCCCTTGCGGATGGAGATGGAGCCCGATTCCGGTGCGAGATCGCCCAGGATGAGGCGCAGCAGGGTGGATTTGCCCGCGCCGTTGCGGCCCACCAGCCCGGCCTTGACGCCGGCGGGCAGCGCCACAGTGGCCTTGTCCAGCAGCAGCCGGCCGCCCAGGCGGTATGTCAGGGAGTTGATGTGCAGCATGGCCGCCTGTGCATAGCGCAGGAGAAGGACAATGGGAAAGGCTTTTCACGCCGAAACGCAACAGCGCCGGACGGAGAGATCAATCCCCGGCCGGCGCTGGCGTGAAGTCAACCGTAGTGGAGTCTGAATACGGTTTGCTTCCCCGGTCTTTTTATCGTTTCACCGCGATCCTGTAATCCGGCTCATCATTCAGGGAGCGGCGCAGGACGGGGCGGCCCCGCCCGTCCTGCGCCGCTCCCTGAATGA
>JALUFY010000408.1 GCA_027051995.1 Hyphomicrobiales bacterium | reverse complement strand
CACCGCGACGCCATTATCCGCCGTCCTGACCGCCCGGGCGCGGACGATGCCGCCGGCGGCGTATCGCAGCGCCCCGGTCTCGCCGCGCAGCATCTCGTCCGCCGCCAGCAGGGTTTGCGCGCCCTGAACCGGGGTCTTGACGGCGGCGCCCAGCAGCGCCGCCGCCAGTTTCTCCGCGCGATGCCGCAAGGCTTGATCGCCGGTGCGCCGGGCCAGGCGTGACAGGGCCTGCAGGGCCACGCCCTGCGCCGAGGGCAAGGCGCCATCGGCGCTCAGCATGGGGCGGATAAAGCCGCTGGCCTGCCGGGTGAACCAGAAGCCGCCCGTTTTCTCATCGGAAAAATCGCGGATCATGGCCGCCGCCAGCTCCCGCGCGCGGCTCAGCCAGGCGGCATCCCCCGTGAGATCGTAGATGGCGATGAGCGCGCGCAGCATGTATGCGTCATCGGCCAGCGTTCCGGGCAGCTCCGCCTTTCCGGCGAACCAGGCGCGGCGCAAGGTTCCATCCGGGGCGCGCATGGCGTTCCAGACGAAGGCCGCCGCCCTGATGGCGGCGAGCTTGTAGCGCGGCTCGCCCAGCGCGCGCGCGGCCTCCGCCAGGGCCGTGATCATCAGGCCGTTCCATGCGGTGATGATCTTCTCATCCCGGCGCGGTGGGGTGCGCCTCTCGCGCGCCCTGGCCAGCCGGGCCAGAATGAAGCGCACGCGCGCCATGCCCCCGCCGGTGGCGTTTTGCAGCTGGATGATGATCCTGCCCGCCAGTTCGCCATAGGCAACCTCGCCGAAGAGGCCGGTGGCGAATTTCGCCTCCTCTTCGCCGAGAGCCGCCTTCAATTCCTCCGGCGTCCAGACATAAAAGCCGCCTTCCCCGCCTGAGCTGTCGGCGTCGCGCGAGGAATAGAACCCGCCCGGGGGGGCGGTGAGATCAGCCAGAACATAATCCAGCGTCTTGCGCACGGTGCGCGCGTAAAGCGGTCTGCCGGTGATCCGCCAGCCCTCCAGAAAGGCCTGGCTCATCTGGGCCTGGGTATAGAGCATTTTCTCGAAATGCGGCAGGTTCCACTGGGCGTCCATCGCGTAGCGGAAAAAACCGCCGCCGATGTGATCCATGACGCCGCCCCTGGCCACGTTGTCCAGGGTGTTGAGCAGGGCTTCGCGGGCGGCCTTGCCTTGCGCGAACCGGGCGGCGCGGGCCAGCAGCATGAGGATGGGCTGGCGGAAGTGCTTCGGCCCGGATCCCCAGCCGCCGTGGAATGCATCGAACCCGGCCAGCAAATCCCCGATGAGGCCATGCAGCCTTTCCGGGGTGAGCATGGGCGCGGACGGACGGCGGGCGAGATAGGCGCGCAGAATGCCGCTGATGCGCCGGCCCTCGGCGCGGATGGCCGGTGCGTTCTCGCGCCATTGTTCATCAATGGCGGAGAGAATGCGCATGAAGCGCGATGCGGGCGCGTAGCCGGTGGCGAAGAAGGGATCCAGATCCGGGGTGAGAAAGAGATTGTTCGGCCAGCCGCCCCGGTTTGTCAGGGCCTCCGTGGCCAGCATGCAGGTTTCATCGACGCCGGGGCGGCGTTCGCGATCCACCAGGATGGGGATGAAACGGGCGTTGATGAAAGCCGCCACTTGCGGGTTCATGAAGTTGACTTCCTCCATGACATGGCACCAGTGGCAGGCCGAATAGCCGATGGAGAGAAAGATGGGCTTGCCCGTCCGCCTTGCCTCCTCGAAAGCCGCCTTTCCCCATGTGCGCCAGGCGACGAGATTGTCGGCATGTTCGCGCAGGTATGGCGAAGCCGAGGCCGCCAGATGCGCCGCCGGAGCCTTCGCGGCATGAAGGGGCGATGCGCCCGGCAGCAGGATGCAGAAGGCGAAAGCGGCGCGGCGGATGGCTGTTGAAAAGCCCTGGGGCATGTCTTCCGGCCTTTTCGAATGGCGGACAAACGCGAGCGGGCCGCCAGCTTAGAGTCCAGGCCGTTCCCTGTGAAGGCGCAAGGGTTCGTTTGACGCGATCGTGATGGGCCGTGAGGCCCCATCCCGCCTTCATGGCCGGGCGATGGAGCAGCTTTCGCGGTCGAAGAAGCAGTCGGTGAC
>JALUFY010000407.1 GCA_027051995.1 Hyphomicrobiales bacterium | reverse complement strand
CCTTTGCAAATGTTCACTTTTTGATCTAGCACATCCGCATGTCCGATCCAAGAAAAACCATCAGCGTGCGCGGCGCGCGCGAGCACAATCTGAAAAACGTCTCCGTGGAGCTGCCGCGCGACAGGCTGATCGTCTTCACCGGCCTGTCCGGCTCCGGCAAGAGCTCGCTGGCCTTCGACACCATCTATTCGGAGGGCCAGCGGCGCTACGTGGAGAGCCTGTCGGCCTATGCGCGGCAGTTTCTGGAGATGATGGCCAAGCCCGACGTGGACGCCATCGAGGGCCTCTCGCCGGCCATCTCCATCGAGCAGAAGACGACGAGCAAAAACCCGCGCTCCACCGTCGGCACGGTCACCGAGATTTACGACTACATGCGCCTTTTGTGGGCGCGCGCGGGCGTGCCCTATTCGCCGGCCACGGGGCTGCCCATCGAGAGCCAGACGGTGACCCAGATGGCCGACCGCCTGCTGGCCCTGCCGGAAGGCGCGCGCATCTATCTGCTGGCCCCCATCGTGCGCGGGCGCAAGGGCGAATACCGCAAGGAATTCGCCGAGCTTTTGCGCGCCGGCTTCCAGCGGGTGAAGGTGGACGGCGAATTTCATCATCTCGAGGAACCGCCCACGCTGGACAAGAAGTTCAAGCACGACATCGAGGTGGTTGTTGACCGCCTCGTCATCCGCCCCGATCTGGGCGCGCGGCTGGCCGATTCGCTGGAGACGGCGCTGAAGCTGGCCGACGGTCTGGCCATCGCCGAATTCGCCGACAGGACGGATGACAAGGGCAGGCCCGAGCGCATCATTTTCTCGGAGAAGTTCGCTTGCCCAGTGTCGGGTTTCACCATCGACGAGATCGAGCCCAGGCTCTTTTCCTTCAACAATCCCTTCGGCGCCTGCCCGGAGTGCGACGGGCTGGGCACGAAACTCTCCTTCGAGCCCGCCCTGGTGGTTCCCGACGACTCCCTGAGCCTGCGCGAGGGGGCCATTCTGCCCTGGGCGCGCACCGGGGCCTCCTCGCCCTATTATGCCCAGGCGCTGAAGGCCATCTGCAAGCATTACGGGGCCTCCTTCGAGGCCCCCTGGCGGGAGCTGCCGGAGGAGGTGCGAAACGTCATCCTCTTCGGCTCCGGGGAGGAGAAGATCACCTTCGTCTATGACGACGGCGTGCGCAAGTTCCGCACCACAAAGCCCTTCGAGGGCGTGGTCAACAACATCGCCCGGCGCTGGAAGGAGACCGACTCCAACTGGGTGCGCGAGGAGCTTTCGCGCTTTCAGTCCGACCATCCCTGCCCGGCCTGCTCCGGCTACCGGCTGAAGCCGCAGGCGCTGGCGGTGAAGATCGCGGGCCTCCATATCGGCCAGGTCTCGGAGATGTCCATCAAGGCGGCGCTGGAATGGTTCTCCGCCGTGGAGGAGAGCTTCACCCCGGCGCAAAGGGAAATCGCCCAGCGCATCCTGAAGGAAATCCGCGACAGGCTGCGCTTTCTCATGGACGTGGGGCTGGAATACCTCACGCTCGACCGCAAGTCCGGCACCCTGTCGGGCGGCGAGAGCCAGCGCATCCGCCTGGCCAGCCAGATCGGATCGGGCCTGACCGGCGTGCTCTACGTGCTGGACGAGCCGAGCATCGGCCTGCACCAGCGCGACAACGCCCGCCTTCTGGAGACGCTCACCCGGCTGCGTGATCTGGGCAATACCGTCATCGTCGTGGAGCATGACGAAGACGCCATCCGCGCCGCCGATCATGTGCTCGACATTGGCCCCGGCGCGGGCGTCCACGGCGGCGAGATCGTCGCGGAAGGCGCGCCGGAAGACATCATGGCCAATCCCGCCTCGCTCACCGGCCAGTATCTGACCGGCCATCTTACCGTGCCCGTCCCGCCAAAGCGCCGCAAACCGCGCAAGAGCCGCATGCTGCGCGTCATCGGCGCGCGCGGGAACAACCTGAAGGACATCACGGCGGCCTTCCCCCTCGGCCTGTTCACCTGCGTCACCGGCGTCTCCGGCTCCGGCAAATCGACGCTCACGGTGGACACACTCTACGCGGCGGCGGCGCGCCAGCTGATGAAGGCGCGCGCCACCCCCGCCGCCGCGTAGAGTG
>JALUFY010000406.1 GCA_027051995.1 Hyphomicrobiales bacterium | reverse complement strand
GTGCGCCAGCGGGCCGAAGGGCCATGTGCGGCTGGTCAAGGGCAGTCACATCGTCGTGCCGCGCCTCTATGACCATGACCGCGCCTACATCCTGCAAAACGCCGACAAGCGCATCGTCTTCACCATCCCCTATCTGGACAAATATACCCTGATCGGCACCACGGACGTGGATGTGCCCGGCAAGCCCGGCCCGGTGGAGGCCTCCGATGAGGAAATCGCCTATCTGTGCGAGGCGGTGGACGCCTATTTCGAAAAGCCGGTTGTTCCCCACGACGTGGTCTGGAGCTTCGCCGGCATCCGCCCGCTTTATGACGACGGTTCGGCCTCAGCGCAGGCCGTGACGCGCGATTACGTGCTCGATCTTCAGGTTGACGAGGCCGGAAAGGCCCCCATGCTGACCGTCTTCGGCGGCAAGCTCACAGGCTTTCGCGAACTGGCGGAAGACGTGCTGCACAAGCTGGCGGCGCATTTTCCCGCCATGGGCGGGGACTGGACGCGGAACGCCACCCTGCCCGGCGGCGATTTCGCGCCGGATGGCTTTAAGGCCCTTCTGGCGGATTTCCGCGCCCGCCATCCCTCCATCGCGGAAGACACCGCGCGGCGGGTCTGCCATGCCTACGGAACCCGCGCGGCGGACATCTTCTCCGGCATGGACGAAGAGGCGGAAGAAGACTTCGGCGCGGGCCTGACGGAACGCGAGGCGGCCTATCTGGTGGAATCGGAATGGGCGCGCACGGCGAATGACATTCTCTGGCGGCGCTCCAAGCTGGGGCTGGAAATGCCCCCCGAAGGCGCCAACAAACTGCGCGCCTGGCTGTCAGCCCGGGGGCTGGGAGAGCCGCCAGGGGCGCAAGGCCAAGGGTGATTGCGGAGAGGGGAACTCAAAAGAAATCCCGTTGGAACCGTTCCGGTGCAGGTTCAAACCTGCACCGGCGTCTGCCTGTTCATGCCCTCTCCCGTCATGACCGCCCCCGCGCCCGGCCGTCTACTCCAGCCCCAGCTTCTTGCGCAGGAGTTCGTTGACGGCCTTCGGGTTGGCCTTTCCCCGGGTGGCTTTCATGACCTGGCCGACGAACCAGCCGATCATGTTGGGCTTGGCCTTGACCTGTTCGGCCTTGTCCGGGTTGGCGGCGATGACTTCGTCTATGGCGGCCTCGATGGCTCCGGTGTCGGTGACCTGCTTCATGCCGCGCGTCTCGACGATCTCCGCCGGGTCGCCGCCTTCGCTCCAGACGATCTCGAAGAGCTCCTTGGCGATCTTGCCGGAGATATCGCCCGACTTGATGAGATCGACGATTTTTCCCAGCTGCTCCGCCGAGACGGGGCTTTCCGCGATGCCCAGCCTCTCCTTGCGCAGGCGGCCGAAAAGCTCGTTGATGACCCAGTTGGCGGCCAGCTTGCCGTCGCGGCCCCTGGCCACCTGCTCGAAGTAACCGGCGTTGGCCGGATCGCCCACCAGCACGGAGGCGTCATAGCTTTTCAGGCCGTAGTCCTTCATCAGCCGCTCTTTTTTCTCATCGGGCAGCTCGGGCAGGGTGGCGCGGATTTCCTCCACCCATTCTTCGGTGAACTGGAGCGGCAGCAGGTCGGGATCGGGGAAGTAGCGGTAGTCGTGCGCCTCCTCCTTGGAGCGCATGGAGCGGGTGACCCCCTTGCGCGAATCGAAGAGGCGGGTTTCCTGATCAATGCTTCCGCCGTCCTCCAGAATGTCCACCTGCCTTTGCGCCTCGTATTCGATGGCCTGGCCGATGAAGCGGATGGAGTTGACGTTCTTGATCTCGCAGCGGGTGCCGAACTCGCCGCCCGGGCGGCGCACCGAGACGTTGATGTCGGCGCGCAGACTGCCCTGCTCCATGTTGCCGTCGCAGGTGCCCAGATAGCGCAGGATGGTGCGCAGCTTGCTCACATAGGCCTTGGCCTCCTCGGCCGAGCGCATGTCGGGCTTGCTCACGATCTCCATGAGCGCCACGCCGGAGCGGTTCAGATCGACGAAGGAGAGGGCCGGATGCTGGTCATGGATGGACTTGCCGGCGTCCTGCTCCATGTGCAGCCGCTCGATGCCCACCGCCACCGTCTCGCCGTCCACCTCGATATAGAC
>JALUFY010000405.1 GCA_027051995.1 Hyphomicrobiales bacterium | reverse complement strand
GAGACGAAGGTCAAGCTGGGCCGCCCCGTGGGCTACCGGCAGGACCGCGAAATCTCCCTGCAGGAGCGCAAGATGGGCGTTTACCGCACAAAAGAGCCGCTCAAGCCCGGCGCCTGGCGCATTGATGCGCAATTTTTCCGCTCCGGCAAGCTGGTCTGGCGCGTCAGCACCGAGTTCGTCGTCGAGTAGCGAAAGAGGCCGCCGTGGGTTGTTGTGGTGTCAGGCACGAAGACAGCGCCGCCCGGGAAGGCGGAGACGCCGCCCTGTGGGTGCGCCAGGACGATGACGGCGGCTTCGAACTGAACCTCATCGCCCCGGCGATCAATTGCGCCGCCTGCATCTCCACCCTGGAAAAGGGGCTGAAGGAGATCCCCGCGCTGACCTTCGCGCGCGTCAATTTCTCCCTCAAGCAGGTGCGCGTCAAATGGCGCGATCCGGATTTCGACCCCGCCGAAGTCATCGCCAAAATGGATGAGCTGGGCTATACCGCCCGCCCCTTCGACCCCGCCGAATCCGGCTTCAGCCGCGATGACGAGGAAGCGCGCGAGCTTCTGCGCGCCCTTGCCGTGGCCGGTTTCGCGGCGGGCAACATCATGCTCCTGTCCATTTCCGTATGGGCCGGCGCGCAGGGCTCCACCCGCGATCTGTTCCACTGGATTTCGGCGCTTATCGCCCTGCCGGCCATCGCCTATGCCGGGCGGCCCTTTTTCCGCTCCGCCTGGCGGGCCCTGTCGCGCGCCCGCATGAACATGGACGTGCCCATATCCCTGGCGGTGCTCACCGCCGCCATGATGAGCCTCTACGAGACGGCCAATCACCAGCCGCACGCCTATTTCGACGCCGCCGTCAGCCTGCTGTTCTTCCTGCTCATCGGCCGCTATCTGGATCACCGCATGCGGGCGCGGGCCCGCTCGGCGGTCTCCCAGCTCATGACCCTTTCGGCCACCGGCGCGATGGTGACGGGGGATGACGGCAAGCGCCGCTTTCTGCCCATGAGCGCCCTCAAGCCCGGCATGCGCGTGTCCGTCGCCGCGGGCGAGCGCATCCCCGTGGACGGCGTCGTGGAGGAAGGCCGAAGCGATGTCGATGTCTCGCTCATCACCGGCGAATCGGTGCCCGAGCCGGCCGGGCCCGGCCACAAGGTCTATGCCGGGGCGATGAACCTCACCGGCCCGCTCGTCATCCGCCTTACGGCCCATGGCGAGGATACATTTCTTTCCGGCATCATCCGCCTCATGGCCACCGCCGAACAGGGCAAGTCCGCCTATGTGCGCCTGGCCGACCGGCTGGCGGGCTATTACGCCCCCGCCGTGCATGTGCTCGCCGGGCTCACCCTGGGTGGCTGGCTGTGGTGGACGGATTTCGTCTGGCCCGTCTCCCTGCTGCATGCCATTTCGGTGCTCATCATCACCTGCCCCTGCGCCCTCGGTCTGGCGGTTCCGGCGGTGCAGGTGGTGGCCTCCGGCGTGCTGTTCCGCAATGGCGTGCTGATAAAGGACGGCGGCGCGCTGGAGCGCATGGCCGAAATCGGCACGGTGATTTTCGACAAGACCGGCACCCTGACGCTGGGCGATATGAAGCTCGTGGCCGATGGCCCCCTGTCCGCCGATTCGCTGGCGCTGGCCGCCGGGCTGGCGGCGGGCTCCTCGCATCCGCTCTCGCGCGCCCTGGTCAGGGCGGTGGAGGAGCGCGGCATCGAACCCGCCCTGGTGGTCAATGTCATCGAGCACCCGGGCCGGGGCCTCTCCGGCGCATGGCGCGGCCGCGCCCTCAGGCTGGGCAGCCGCGAATGGTGCGGCGTGAGCGAAAGGGACGCGCCCGATCCTGGCCTGCCGCAACTGGCCTTCGCCATGGAGGGCCGCCCGCCCGTTCTCTTCAGCTTCACCAGCGAGCTGCGCCCCGATGCGGCGGAAACCATCCGCAGGCTCCAGCGGGCGGGCCTGCGCGTCGAGATGATCTCCGGCGACCGCGAAGCCCCCGTCCGCGCCGTGGCCCGCGCGCTGGGCATCAGGACATGGAAATCCGGCTGGTCGCCGCAACAGAAACTGGCCTATGTGGAAGGCCTGACGAAGGCCGGCGGCAAGGTGCTCATGGTGGGCGACGGCATCAACGATGCCCCCGCCCTGGCGGCGGGATATGCCTCCATGGCGCCCTCCAGCGCCTCGGACATCGGCCGCACGGCGGCGGACATGATCTTCGTCGGCTCTTCCCTGCGCGCCGTCTGGCTGGCCATCGCCGTCTCGCGCCGCGCGCGCCGCCTGATGACGCAGAATTTCGCCTGGGCGCTGGTTTACAACGTGCTCGCCGTGCCCGTCGCCGTGCTGGGATACGCAACGCCTCTGTTCGCCGCCGTGGCCATGTCCGCCTCCTCTATCATCGTCGTCGCCAATTCGCTGCGTCTTGGCCTCATGGACGGCAGGCTGAGAAAATCCTTCGCGCTGCCCTCCGGCGCGCCCTCCGGGGCCGGAGACAACCGGGAGAAAAAGGCCGCATGAGCGTTCTTCTCTATCTCATCCCCATCGCCCTGTTTCTCGGCCTTGTCGGCCTGGGGGGCTTCATCTGGGCGCTGAAATCCGGCCAGTATGAAGACCTCGACGGCGAGGCCCTGCGCATTCTGGATGATGACGACGACAAGCCGCTGACGGACTGAGCCCTTGCCCTTTCAGTCCACGATGCGCAGCTCGTGATGAATGAGATCGCCCGCTTCGTCCAGCTCGTAGAGCATGTAGGCGGGATGTCTGGCCAGCGCCGCCTTGAACTCGCCCTTGCGCAGATCGGTGGCCACCGAGGGCATGGTGAAGGCCGGCGCGTTGCCGATGTGGCTTTCGGCCAGCCGGTGCGAATGGCCGGTGACCACCAGCTTCACGCAGGCGCGCCGGCGCACGATGGCCGCCAGCTTCTCCGCCTGATCCCATTCAGCGAACTGGTGCGGGTCTTTCGCGTAGCGCATGGCGAAAGGCGGATGGTGCATGGCCAGCACCGAGGGCCGCCCCGCGCCGGCCTCCAGCAGCGCCGAGAGCGCAAGCAGCCGCTCGTGATCCGCCCAGCCCTTGTTGGTCTTCGGCCCCTTGGAATCGAAGGCCACTATGCGCACGGGAAAATCCTCCAGGGCGAAATCGAGCGGCGCGTCCCCCGTTCCCGTCATCCATGGCAGATCGCCAAAGGCGTCGCGCATGCGGGCGCGGTTGTCGCGGTTGCCCGGCAGAACGATCCAGGAAATGTCCAGCGTGTCCATGATGCGCCGCAGCACGGCGTATTCCTCCGCCCGGCCGTAATTGCTGGCGTCGCCGGTATGGATCACCAGACCGGGCCTCTTGCGGCGGGTGTGAATGTCATCAATCACCCGCGCCAGATCGCCCTCGCGATCCGCGCCGGATATGGGCGGGATGGAAATATGGGTGTCGGAAATCTGCGCGATGATCATCTTTTCATCCTGCGGTGCGGCGGCGCTTCACAACTGCCTGTCGCTTGCATAGATTGAAGCGGATTGGAATGGTCAACAAGGCCGCATGACGAAAAACATGACCATCGCCCGCACACCCGCCCGCCGCGCCCTCCTGGAGAGGATCAACGCCATCGCCGCCCGCCAGGAAGAGGAGGGCGGGGACATCCCCTATCTGGAGGCCTGCCGGCTGGAAGAGGAGAAATGGCGGCTGGCCCATGAGCTGCTCTCGCAGAGCCCCTTCGCCACGCGCGAGCATCTCGGGCGCTCCGATCAGTGGCGCGCCGCCTATGACCGCGTGCGCGCCATCCGCGACGGCGAGTTTCATGCCTGGATTCTCCTGCAAATCGAAGTGGCCGCCAACATCGAGCGCGGCGTGCGCGAAATGCGCCCGCGCAAGTCCGGCCCGTGTTATCCGCAGATTCTCGAATACCTCCGCCAGCGCCATGCCAAGGCGGAGAAGATTCTCGTCTTCGCCACGGAGGGCCAGCAGCAGGGGGGTGTCAACGCAGTGGATGGCGGCTGGCACGACACGACGCTGAAAATCCTGAAGAAAGCGGGCCGCCGCTATGATCCCTATGATCACGCCGGGCACGAGGAAGTGCCCTGGCCGGTAAAGCCCCGGCGCGGCGAATAGAAAAACCCCGCGCCGCCTGATGCGGCGGTCGCGGGGGCTGATGTCCTGTGCGTCTTTCCGCTGTTGTTTTGCGGCGGATCAGCTTTCGGAGCGGTCGTCCTTTTCCGCTTCTTCCTTGGCGTCGCCGCCGCGCCAGCGCTTGTCATCGCCATAATCCAGCCAGTTCTGGCGCGCCCTGGCGATGCCGTCAGCCAGCACGTCCGGCTTGATCTGCACCGTTTCCTCGGCGAACATGACGTGCTTCATCCAGTCGAAGCCGAACAGCATGAGCGTCTCGTCGCTCTTCTTGAACGACTCCACCACGTCTTCCGGCACCTCGTATTTTTCCAGGAAGGAGGTGTTGAAGACGAATTCGCGGAATTTGTCCACGTCCGTGCAGATCATGTAGAACATCTGCTTCATCTGCTTGGGGATGTCCTTGCCGAAGGGGCCGCCGACGGAGCGCCAGGAGGCCGCCTTCATGAGAATCTCCATCCAGCGTTCGTTGAACAGGTCATAGGGCTCCACGCCCTGTTCCTTGCGGTATTGGCCGACGGTCTGCTCGTTGGGCTCCTCGTGCCCCTTGCAGTAGTCTTCCTTGACCAGGAAGTGCATCTGCTCTCTTTTTTCGTGGCCCTTCATCTTCATGGCCGCCATGCCAATGGGATAGTAGCGGCAGGTCGCCGGGCGCGCCTCATAGACGGTGCAGCCCTTCTCCTCGTCCAGGAAGACGCAGGCCCCCTTGCCGTCCTTGCCATACATCACAAGTTTCGGCACCGGCATGTTGGAGGCCTCGTGAAAGGCCGGCACGGAGAAATCGGCGGCGATGTTCTTCGGCCGCACGGAGAAGAAACGCGCCAGCATGAGAATGTCGAAAGGGGTCAGCGTGATGTCCGCGCCGTGGCAGCACTGGTTCCAGCATGACACGCCCTTGTGGCAGCGGAATTTGAAGGGCGTATCTTCTTTCAGCTCGATGGGCTGCACCGGCCCGGCGCCGCCCATGCCCTCGAACACGGGCATTTCGAAACCGCCGCCGCGTTCCCGCGTCCATGCGCTGTCGTCTTCATAGGATGCCGGCGAAAGCACGGAATCGTCGTCAAGCGGATCGGTGTTCTTGTCATCGCTCATGGCGGTCTGAAACTCCACAATATGCTGTTGGCCTTGGCGCAGGTCTTACACCATGACACGGCAAAGGAAAAGGCGCTGCCCGAAGGCAGCGCCGGTGTTTTCGTGATCTGGTGTAACCGGAATGGTTACACGTTGGCGGGCTTGGAGTCCTCACCCGGGCCACCCTGGCCAGCCTTGAAGCCGGTGGAGTGATCCACGAGAGCCACCCACTTGACTTTCTTCATCTCCCACTCGCCCGTCTCCGGGTTGTGGCGGGAGTTGACAAAGCAGTGCCAGTTCTCCTCGTCCAGCTCGGGGAAGTCGGCGCGGTAGAAGAAGCCCGGATAGCGCGTCTCCTCGCGGAACAGGATGTGGCGCAGGTGCGCTTCCGCCGCCCACATGCGGTGGTAGTTCTCCCAGGCGCGCAGCAGCTCGTGCAGGTCCTTGGCCCGCATCTTGTCCGCGTCCTCCTTCAGCATGCCGAGATACTTCAGGCCTTCCTCGAGGAGGATCTTGTTGGTCTGATAGTAGGTCGCCACACCGGCCACGTATTCGTCCATGGTCTTCTGAATGCGAAGCTGGAAGTTGCGCGGCGTGATGTAGAAGGGGTTGATGTCCTGAGCCGTGGTCTTGTCCTTGTGCTCCAGGTAGTTGCGCACCGGACGGTAGATCTCTTCCACCAGATCGTCCACGGAGGCGTTCAGCTCCGGCTTGAAGTCCTTGTGGTCACGCACGAAGCGCACCATGGACTTGCCGGCGATGCGGCCCTCGGCGTGCGAGCCGGAGGAGAACTTGTGGCCCGAGGCGCCCACGCCGTCGCCGGCGGTGAACAGGCCCTTGACCGTGGTCATGCGGTTGTAGCCCCAGTGGTAGTGATCCGGCTGGCCGTTCAGATCCTCCGGGCCGGAAGCCCAGATGCCGGAGCAGCCCGAATGCGAGCCGAGCAGGTAGGGCTCGGTCGGCATCAGCTCGGACTTGTCCTTCTCCGGGCGGATGTTCAGACCGGCCCAGACGGTCGCCTGGCCGATGCACATGTCGAGGAAGTCTTCCCAGGCCTCGGCCTCGAGATGCTTCACCTCCTTCGGGGTCAGCGTCTCGGCCAGGTTGGCCAGGGCGGTCGGGGTGTCCATGTAGATGGGCCCGCGGCCTTCCTTCATCTCCTTGAGCATGGCGTGGTTGCGCAGGCAGGTCGGCACCACGGCGGCTTCGTCATAAGGCGCGAAGTCCTTCAGCATGCCGGCGTTCTTGACCACGTAGTCCTCGCCGAAGCCGTTGGTGGCCTTGGACTTGAAGAGCAGGAACCACGCGCCCACCGGGCCATAGCCGTCCTTGAAGCGGGTCGGCACGAAGCGGTTTTCCATCATGGTCAGCTCGGCGCCCACTTCCGCCGCCATGGCGTAGGTGGAGCCGGCGTTCCACACCGGATACCACACGCGGCCCATGCCCTCGCCCGTGGTGCGCGGACGGAAGATGTTCACCGCGCCGCCGCAGACGTTGAGGATGGCGTTGGCGCGGAAGATGTAGAGCTTGTGCTCGCGGTTGGAGAAGCCGATGGCGCCGGCGATGCGGTTCGGCTCGTTCTTGTCCAGCACATACTTGATGATGAAGACGCGCTCGTAGATGTTGTCCATCCCCAGCGCCTTCTTGGCGGCCTCGGCGACGATGACCTTGTAGGACTCGCCGTTGATCATGATCTGCCAGCGGCCGGAACGCACGGGCTTGCCGCCGTCCTTGAGCATCTTGCCGCCCTTCTTCTGCCAGGAGGCGCCATCGACGCGGGTGCCGTCGTCGAGGGTCTTCCACACGGGCAGGCCCCATTCCTCGAACAGGTGCACGGAGTCGTCAACGTGACGGCCCACGTCGAACACCAGGTCGTCGCGGGTGATGCCCATCAGGTCGGCATGCACCATGCGGACATAGTCCTCGACCTGATTTTCGCCGATGTAGGTGTTGATGGCGGACAGGCCCTGGGCCACGGCGCCGGAGCGGTCCATGGCGGCCTTGTCCACCAGGGTGATCTTCACGTCGTCGCCGGCCCAGCGCTTGGCCTCGTAGGCCGCGCCGCAGGCGGCCATGCCGCCGCCGACGATCAGGATGTCGGTATCGATCTCGACAACTTCAGGGTTGCCGAAGCTGGGTTCACTCATTTTCTGTTTCCCTCATGCAAACAGGTTTCTGTTTCACTTCCCTCGCTGGGCCGCGGGGCGCGGCCCGGATGTATGCTCAGGCGCTCGGATTGACGTTCTTCACTTCGCTCTCGGTGAAGAGCATCGGGCTGTCCAGATCACCGGCCTCCGGCTTGTTGCCATAGGGGTCGATGGAGCCCACCGGCGTGGTGCGGGCGGGGAACTTGAAGCGCTTGACCTCGCCGTCGCGGAACTGGATGGTCCACATGATGGCCTGGTCGGTGCGCAGCGGAATGGCCTTGCCGCCCATCGGCACCCAGTCCTGGAAGGGGCGCAGCTCGATGGCCTGCTGCGGGCAGTGCTTGGCGCAGCACAGGCACTCCCAGCACTGATCCGGCTCCTGGTTGAAGGCCTTCATGGCGTGGCCGGTG
>JALUFY010000404.1 GCA_027051995.1 Hyphomicrobiales bacterium | reverse complement strand
GCGCTGTGGCTGGTCAATCTGCTCGTTCTGCCCGCCGCCGGGTTCCTGCTGGGGGCGCGGGTGCTGCCCGCGCTGCTCGGGCATTAGCGAAGGGAGCGTTTTGAGGACATGCGTATCGGACACGCCATAAAATCGCTGTTTCTGAAGGAGTTCGTCATCGCCACGGCTCTTTCCATGCGCTATTTCTTCGCCCCCAAGGCGACGATCAACTATCCCTTCGAGAAGGGGCCGGTGTCTCCGCGCTTCCGCGGCGAGCACGCCCTGCGCCGCTACGCCAGCGGCGAGGAGCGCTGCATCGCCTGCAAGCTGTGCGAGGCCACATGCCCGGCCCAGGCCATTCACATCGAGGCCGCGCCGAAGGACGGCATCCGCCGCACGACGCGCTATGACATCGACATGACCAAGTGCATCTACTGCGGCTTCTGCCAGGAAGCCTGCCCGGTGGAGGCCATCGTCGAGGGGCCGAACTTCGAATTCGCCACCGAGACGCGCGAGGAACTGTTCTACGACAAGGCGCGCCTGCTGGCCAATGGCGACCGCTGGGAGCGCGAGCTGGCCGCAAACATCCGCATGGACGCGCCGTGGCGCTGAACGAGAGGCCGAGAGAGGAAAAGACATGGTAGCCGCCCTGTTCTTCTACATGTTCGCCGCGCTGCTGATCATATCGGCGCTGCTGGTCATCACGGTGCGCAATCCGGTGCATTCCGTGCTGTTTCTGATTCTCGCCTTCTTCAACGGCGCGGGGCTGTTCCTGCTGGCCGGGGCAGAGTTTCTCTCCATGCTGCTGGTCATCGTCTATGTCGGCGCGGTCATGGTGCTGTTCCTCTTCGTCGTCATGATGCTGGATATCGACTTCTCCGAGCTGCGCGCGGGCATGGCCGTCTATCTGCCCACCGGGCTGGCCGTCTCCATCGTGCTGGCCACCGAGCTTCTGATGGTCTTCGGCGCGTGGATTTCCGCCCCCGGCGCGCTGAAGCTGCGCGCCGCGCCCGCGCCGGAGGGGCTGAGCAACACCGAGGCGCTGGGGCGCATTCTCTACACGGCCAACGCCTACTACTTCGAGATGGCCGGTCTGGTGCTGCTGGTGGCGATGATCGGGGCCATCGTGCTGAGCCTGCATCACAGGCCGGACGTGCGCCGCCAGAACCCGGCGGAGCAGTCGGCGCGCAGGCGTGACGAATGCGTGGATCTGGTGGATATCAAACCGGGGCAGGGGATATGATCATGGCAATCGGCGTGGAACACTTCCTGACCGTCGCGGCGGTGCTGTTCACCATCGGGGTTTTCGGGATCTTCATCAACCGCAAGAACGTCATCGTCATTCTCATGTCGGTGGAGCTGATGCTGCTGGCGGTGAACATCAATTTCGTCGCCTTCTCGGCCCATCTGGGCGATCTCATGGGGCAGGTCTTCTCCATGCTCATCCTGACGGTGGCGGCGGCGGAAGCGGCCATCGGCCTGGCCATTCTCATCGTCTATTACCGCAACCGCGCCTCCATCGCGGTGGACGGCATCAACAGCATGAAAGGCTAGAGCAGTGAACACGGTCTTTCTGACAATCGTATTTCTGCCGCTGATCGGCGCTCTGGCCGCCGGCCTTCTGGGCACGGCCGTCTTCAAATACGCCGGCTCCGCGCCGCCGCCGCCGCCCAGTCATGACGATGATGACGAAGGCCACCATCACGCGGCCTACGCGGGGCCGCGCTGGCCCATGCTGCTGACGGTGGGCATCCTCATCGTCATTGCGCTGCTGTCCTGGTATGCCTTCTTCGATGTGGCGGCGGGCCACACCTACAAGGTGCCGGTGGCCAGCTGGGTCGCCTCCGGCAAGCTCGTTGCGCCCTGGGCGCTGCGCATCGACATGCTGTCGGCCGTCATGCTGGTGGTGGTGACCACCGTGTCGGCCATCGTGCATGTCTATTCGCTGGGCTACATGGCGCATGATCCGCACCAGCCGCGCTTCTTCGCCTATCTGTCGCTGTTCACCTTCGCCATGCTGATGCTGGTGACCTCCGACAACCTGCTTCAGATGTTCTTCGGCTGGGAGGGCGTGGGCCTGGCCTCCTATCTGCTGATCGGTTTCTGGTATCTGCAGCCCTCGG
>JALUFY010000403.1 GCA_027051995.1 Hyphomicrobiales bacterium | reverse complement strand
CACCGAGAAGAGAGGAAACAGGAGAACCATAAGAGATGAGCACGAACCGCAGAACGTTTCTGAAAGCCGGTATGGCCGGCATGGCCGGAGGGCTCGCCGCGCCTGCCATCGCCCGCGCCGGGCAGATGAAGGAGCTGCGCATGGTCACCTCCTGGCCCAGGAACCTGCCCGGCCCCGGCGTTTCCGCCGAACGCCTGGCGAAGGACATCGAGACTCTCTCCGGCGGCACGCTGAAGGTGAAGGTCTATGCCGCGGGCGAGCTGGTGGGAGCGCTGGCGGTGTTCGATGCGGTGGAAAACGGCACGGCGGACATGGCGCACACCGCCTCGCTGTTCTGGGGCGGCAAGATGCCGGCGGCGGCCCTGTTCACCGCCGGGCCATACGGCCTCACCCCGCTGGAACACCGTGCCTGGCTGGAGCAGGGCGGCGGCCAGCAGCTGTGGGACGAACTCTATGGCCAGTTCGGCATCAAGCCCCTGATGTGCGGCAACACCGGCCCCAGCATGGGCGGCTGGTTCAGAAAGCCCATAAAATCGCTCGATGACCTGAAGGGCCTGAAGATGCGCATGCCGGGCCTGGGCGGCGAGATCCTGCGCCGGCTGGGTGGCACGCCGGTCTCCCTGCCGCCGGGCGAGATCCTCACCGCGCTTCAGTCCGGCGCCATCGACGCCACGGAGTTCTTAGGCCCCTTCTCCGACATGGCTATGGGCTTCTACAAGGTGGCGAAGGTCTATCATTACCCGGCCTTTCATGAGCCGAACGGGGCGGGCGAACTGCTGGTGTCGCGCAAGGTCTGGGATGCGCTCAACAATGAGCAGCGCCGCGCCATCGAGGTCGCCTGCTCGGCGGAGGCTGCGCGCACGCTGGCCGAACACACCTGGCGCAACGCCGAGGCCCTGAAGGTCTTGAAGGAAAAACACGGCGTGCACGTGATGGCCTATCCCGCGGACGTGCTGGCCGCGGCACGCAAGATCGCGGATGAGGTGCTTGCCGATCTGGCGGCGAAGGATGCGCTCAGCGGCAAGATCGTCACATCATGGCTGGCCGCGCGTGATCACCTCGCGCCGTGGAACGACGTCGCCCTGCGCGCTTTCCTCAACGCCCGCCTGGGCTGATGCTCACCTCGTGACCCCGGCGCAGGCGGGAAAAATATGCCTAGTCACCCCGGCGGAAGCCGGGGTCTCGGGCCACAGGCTCATGAGGTTGCGTCACGAGATCCCGGCTTTCGCCGGGATGACGGGGGAGAAGGGCGGGATGACGGAGAAAGAAGCGGAAGGTAAAGAAACGCCCCCTCACGGCGAGGGATGAAAAAAACTCGACGGAATCGCCCGACAGGGCAGGGAAGCAGGAAAGGTCAGTGCCATGAACATCCACAGGATGCCGAAGTTTCGCGTCACCACGGGGCCGCTGCCGGCCTCGCGCAAGATTTTCGTGCCCGGCTCGCGCGACGACATCCGCGTCGCCATGCGCGAGATCGAACTCGATCCCTCCGCCGGCGAGCCGCCGCTGGTGGTCTATGACACCTCCGGGCCTTACACCGATCCGGATGTGACCATCGACGTGACCAAAGGCCTGCCACCGCTGCGCCAGAAGTGGATCGAGGAGCGCGGCGACACGCAAGAAGTGGAGCCGCGCCCGGTGCGCCCGGAGGACAACGGCAACGTCTCGGCCGACGCGCTGGCGCCCGAGTTCCCGCGCACGCGCCGTCCCCGCCGGGCGAAAAATGGCCAGGCGGTCACCCAACTCGCCTACGCCCGCCGCGGCATCGTCACGCCGGAGATGGAATATGTCGCCATTCGCGAAAACGCCCGCCGCGAGGCACTGGCCGAGCTGATTGAAGAAGCGCGCAAGGACGGGCTGGAGCTTTATGATCCGGCAACCGGCGAGGCCTGGCCGGGCGGGAAGATCCCGCCGGTCATCACGCCGGAGTTCGTGCGCGACGAGGTGGCGCGCGGCCGAGCCATCATCCCGGCCAACATCAACCACCCGGAATCCGAGCCGATGATCATCGGCCGCAACTTCCGCACCAAGATCAACGCCAACATCGGCAACTCCGCCATCCTCTCCGACATCGCCGAGGAGGTGGAGAAGATGGTGTGGGCC
>JALUFY010000402.1 GCA_027051995.1 Hyphomicrobiales bacterium | reverse complement strand
CCGCGCAAGAGCGGATATCTGCGGCCAAAGGGCCATGGAGGCGATGACGATGACCTCCGAGAAGATCAGCAGCACGGCGGCGGTCACCAGCAATTTCACGCTCCTGCGCATTGCTCTCCGCCCCCCTTTTATTCCCGCCCGCCGCCTGGCCAGATCAGCCAGAACAGGGCCATGCCGGCGGCCAGAACGGCCCCGGCCAGCAGCCAGGATTTCCACACCGTCACCGCCAGGTTGAGGCCAACAAAGACCGCGCCCGCCAGCCCGATGAGAAGAAAGGGCCAGGCGGGCGTCCCGCCGCCGTGGCCCTCGTTGTTTTCATTGCCGCTCATGGGGCGTTTATACCAGCGCGTCGATTTCCTCGAAAGTCATGTCGCCTGGCACGATGACGATGGGGGTGGGAAAGCCCCGCGCGCCCCTGGTGATGAGGTTGGTGACCAGCCTGCCGGGGCCTTCCTTGGAAGTCGAAGCGCCCAGAACCAGAAAGGAAATGTCCGGGTCTTCGTTTTCCAGCTCCGCCAGCTGCTCGCACTTGCCGCCATAGCGGATGACCTCCTCGTGCGGCAGATCGCCGAAGCCCCATTGATCGAGCTTCTTGCGGTAGAGGCGGAACAGGGCCCTGGCCTTCTGCTCGCCCTCCTCGCGGGCCAGCTCCTCCACCGCCAGCCAGTGGGCGAAGCCCTCCGGCTCCACCACGTAAAGCATGGTCACCATGGCGCCGATGCCGTGGGCGCGCGCGGCGGCGAAATAGACGGCCTTCTCGCATTCCGGCGTTTCGTCCAGAACCACCAGAAACTTGCGCGTGTGCCCCTTTTCGTGAACCTTGCGGATTGTGCGCTCGGGCATGTCGGCCTCCTCAGGTCTTGCGGAATATGGCGGCGGCGGCGAATCCGGCTGCGATGGCGATGATGACAGCGGCAACGCCATAGAGCAAGGCCTGCTTGTGCGCCACTTCATAGACGAAGCGCTCGAAGCCGCGCTTTTCGATCTTCAGCGGCGAGCTGAACTTGCCCAGCAGCCTGCCATCCCGCCACAGAAAGACTTCCGCCTTGTATTCGCCAAGCGGCACGTTGGCCGGCAGGTCGAACTGCGCCCGGAAGAGATAGGGGCCGCTCATGTGCACGCCGTTGTCGTTGGAGCGGTAAAGCCCCTTGTCCTTCATCAGGCGGATGAAGCCCTCGGCGTATTCCTCCGCTTCCTTCAGATCCCTGAAGCCCTCGCCGGAGGCCAGCAGGTGATCCTTGAGCGCCTGATAGCCGACGCCGCGCGCCCGCCGCTTCCTGGGCGGCGCGATATTGTCCAGCAGATTGCTGGAAAGCAGCGCATAATAGGCGGGCGCGGCGCGGAAAATCCGCTCATCCGCGTTGACCCAGATCGGCCCCATGCGCTTCTTGCGGTGCAGCTTGAAGCTCTGGCTTGGGCCGCGCACGGCGATGATGAGATCGGGTTTGGCCTTGCCGTCTTCCGAAGACCCCACAAGCGCCCCGAAGAGCATCACCCGCGTGCCGGCGAAATCTGTCTTGATGGCCACCGTGTGGGTGCTCAGATCGGCGACCACCTTCGGTTTCGCCTCACGCGCCAGGGCGGGCGCCATGAAGGCGGAAAGGGCCAGAAAGAAGGTGAAAAGAGCTGTCGTCATCCTGTTCATGATCATTCTCCCCCCGCCGCGAAGGAGAACAACTCATCGGGCGTGGCGATCAGCCCCCAGGCCAGCTTGGCGCACATGGCCAGCACCATGAGGGCCAGCAGAACGCGCAGCTGCTCGCCGGGCATCTTCGAGCCCACCCGCGCGCCGAGCTGCGCGCCGATCACCGCCGCCGTCATCAGGATCAGCGCCAGCATGATGTCCACGGTGTGGTTCTGCACCGAGTTGAGGATGGTGGTGATGATGGTCACGAAACCGATCTGGAACAGCGATGTGCCGACCACCACGCCAGTGGGCATGCGCAGCAGATAGATCATCGCCGGCACCATGATGAAGCCGCCGCCGACGCCCATGATGGCCGCCAGCAGGCCAACGAGAACGCCGACGATAATGGGCGGAATGACCGAGATATAGAGCTTCGAGCGCTGAAAGCGCATGCGGAAGGGCAGCCCATGCACCCAGCTG
>JALUFY010000401.1:667-7767 GCA_027051995.1 Hyphomicrobiales bacterium | reverse complement strand
CGGACGGACGGCCGCGATGAGGGCGGCGGGAGATAGCGAGGAGGACTGTCACGCGATGAAAAATTCCGTCGTCGAAACCATCACCGGCGCGATCGTCATCGCAATCGCCGCGATTTTTTTCTTTTATGTCTATTCCAGCACGGACATGGGCAAGGGGCGCGGCGGATACAATATTCTGGCCTATTTCGATAATATCGAGGGCATCTCCATCGGCTCCGACGTGCGGCTTGCGGGCATCAAGGTGGGGTCGGTGGCCGATCAAAAGCTCGATCAGGAAAACTATCAGGCCGTCGTCACCTTCTCCATCGACAAGTCGGTGAAGCTGCCGGAGGATACCTCGGCCAAGATCACCTCCGAAGGCCTGCTTGGCGAAAAATTCGTCGCCCTGGAGCCGGGCGGCTCGGAAACCATGCTCAAGGATGGCGACGCCCTTTCCAGCACCCAGAGCGCGCTGGATGTCTGGGCGCTGGTCAACAAGTATATCTTCGACAGCAAGAAAGAGAACAAATGAGCGAGATCAGGCAGACATGGCGGGCCGCCGATTATGACAAATCCGCCCGCTTCGTTTCGGATCTGGCCGGGCCGGTGCTGGAGTGGCTGGCGCCCCGGCGCGGCGAGCGCATTCTCGATCTGGGCTGTGGAGACGGCGTCATCAGCGAGCATCTGATGCGCGCCGGATGCCGCGTCACCGGTGTGGATGTCTCCCGCGACATGCTGGAGGCGGCCCGCGCGCGCGGCGTGCCGGTGGTGCGCGCCTCCGGCGAGGCGCTGCCCTTCGAGGCCGAATTCGACGCGGTGTTCTCCAACGCCGCCCTGCACTGGATGACCGCGCCCGGCCCGGTGCTGGAGGGGGTTTTCCGCGCCCTGCGCCCCGGCGGGCGCTTCGTCGCCGAGATGGGCGGACACGGAAATGTCGCGGCCATCATCACCGCCATGCGCGCCGTGGCCCGCGCAAGGGGCGGCGACGAGAGCCTGGCCGGGCCGTGGTTCTTCCCCACGCCGCGGATTTACGGGGAGATGCTCGAACGGGCCGGCTTCAAGGTGCGGCGCATCGAGCTGATCCCGCGCCCGACGCGCCTTGATTGCGGCATGGCCGCCTGGCTGAAGACCTTCCGGGGGGTGTTCTTCGAGCAGTTCGGGGCTGACGCGCCCCTCGCGCGCGCCGAGGTGGAAGACCTGCTGCGGCCTGTTCTGTGCGATGAGAAGGGTGAGTGGACGGCCGATTATGTCCGCCTGCGCTTCGAGGCGGTGAAGGACGGCGCGTGACGAACCGGATGACATTCCCCCTGGCCGCCCTGCTCGCGGCCCTGACCGCGCAGGCCGCGCCCGGCCTCGCCGCGCCCATCGAGAACCCCGTCGCCATTTTCTCCGGGCTGGACAAGATCACCGGCAAGATCACCAGTTTTTCCGTGCCCGTGGGCTCCACGGTGCGCTTTGGCGCGCTCTATGTCACCCCGCGCGCCTGCCACACCCGGCCCATCACCGAGGAGCCGCGCACCATGGCCTTCGTCGAGGTGGACGAAAGACAGGTGACGGATGGCCGCGAAACCGGCCGCAAGCGCATTTTCACCGGCTGGATGAACGCCGAAAGCCCCGGCCTGAACGCCGTCGAGCACCCGGTCTTCGACGTCTGGCTGACCGGCTGCAAGGGCGGCAAGGACCCTTCCGCCATACCTCCGCAAACCACCCCCGATCAGCCCGGATAACCCGCCAACCTGATGACGGACATCATATCGCCAGAACGCCGTTCCGCCCTGATGGCCAGGATCAGGAGCAGGGACACCAGGCCGGAGCTGCGTGTCCGCCGCATGGCGCACGCCATGGGGTTGCGGTTCAGATTGCACAGGAAGGATCTTCCGGGAACGCCCGACCTTGTTTTTCCCGGAAGGCGCATAGCCCTTTTCGTGCATGGATGTTTCTGGCATCGGCATCCCGGGTGTCCGAAGGCCTATGAGCCAAAGAGCCGGGTTGATTTCTGGCAGGGGAAATTCCGCGACAATGTCGCGCGGGATGAAAGAGCCGCCGCCGGACTGGCCGCCGCCGGCTGGAAGCCGGTCATCATCTGGGAATGTGAAACGGAAGACCCGGATACACTCGAAAAAATAATCAGGGAACGCATCATCGATTCTGTTTGATGGTAATCATGCGCAGGAAGTCCTTCATTGAAAGAAGCCGCCCCGCGTTTTCCCCGTATGCGGCGTGCAGTTCGGCTGGCACGACCAGTCTCAGACTGTTGCGCTGCATTTCATCCATCTGATTCACGGATACACCCGGCTGTATGGTGAGCAGGTGCTTTTCGGCGATGCGCGCCGCTTCGGCGAGAACCTGCCGCCATCTGTCCTTCAGGGTGGACTTGACGCCAAGCATGTCCAGGCGCTCCGGATCAAAGGCGGGGTCATGGTATTCCCGTTCCCCCGGAAAAAGAAAATCCGGTCTGGAGCGCCCTTCGGTCACGGCTCCGCGCGTGTATGCGATATTCCACAGGCGGAGAATTTGTTCCGTATGATTCTCGAGTGAAAGCCCCATGCGGGATTTGCGCCTGTTGAGAACGGACAGAGCCGTTTCAAGAAAATTATCAACATCCGGTTCGCCATCTTTCATGAAGCCCGCCGCAATACGCTCTCCGAGGACGGCCCGTTCCATGTGGGCGAAAAGTTTTCCCTCATAATCCAGCCAGGCCAGCAGGGCGGCGTCCGGATCGTCTCTGGGATCGGGAGCCTCCGCGTGTTCCCGCGCCAGCGCGGATATGTGTCTCGTGGAAGGAAAGCGGAATGGCCCGTCACCACGCATCCGGCCGACGAGCTCGATGATTTTCGCGTCTTCTTCTTCTCCGCCAGCTATTCCGAGTTCTTCGAGGATAAAACGGGAGGCAAAATCCAGTCCGCGCCCGTCATCCGCGGTATTTCGGAATCTGAAATGTTCCTCAAGGCCGTCCGTTACGCCGAACAGCCGCAGCAATCCGGGTACAAAGCCGGAATCCGGCGGCGTGACGATGACGACAAAAGTGCCGTCCGGGCGTCTGGCCAACAGAAGAAGGTCGCCTGCGGCGGCGATGTTCATGACTTCGGTGCGGCGGAAATAGAGCCGCCATTCCGAGCGGGCCGGATTGCGCTCTCTGGCGTCATACCACGTCAGGAAGCCTTCATCGGAAATCCCTTCGTTTTCATCTCCCAGATACAGGAATTTCGCCTGTATGCGCTCCTGCCTCTTATCACCGAGGAGAGGTTTCAGCGCCGCGATGCCATTGAATTCATGCTGATTGGATCGTGCCTGCTCCGCCTCGACAGCCGAGAGTATCTTTACGGCGACGCCCGTGAAGAGTGATGACAGTTGCGGCGCGCTCATTCCGGCCTGTCCTCCATCATTCCGCCGCGATGGGAACCGGGATTGTTTTCATGATGACCGGCTTCATATGCCGCGCGATTGCCCGGATGACCGGCACCACGACGGCATTGCCGAATTGCCTGTAGGCCTGGGTATCCGAAACGGGAATGACGAAACCTGCGCTTCGTGGCCCGTCAAAGCCCATGAGCCTCGCGCATTCGCGTGGGGTCAGGCGCCGGGGATTGCGTCCCGCCCCCCTGTCAACGAGGATTTCCGACCCATCCTTGTAATACCTGGCGGAGAGAGTGCGTGCGATATCTTCCGGCCCGACCAGGCCAAAACCAAATCCGTTCCCTTTCGCGCGATGCTTATCCGCGTAGTTCTTCAGGTATTCCCAGAGCCTGTCCGACAGGACATACTTCCGCGCCACACGGCCATCATGATCCGTGTAGGGATGTTCCGGCCTTTCCGTGCCGTCTTCCGGATGCAGAATGCTCCCGATGCGCGGGCCGCTCCGGGCATCGGGGATAGCGAGGGAATCCAGATCCACGGGACAGGCCAGATCATGTCTCACACCAACAATAAAAATGCGTTCGCGATGCTGAGGCACGAAACCGCTGGCGTCCACGACGCGCCAGGAAATATCATAGCCGAGCTCGGTTTCAAGCGTTCGCCTGATGACTGAAAACGTCCTGCCCGAGTCATGGCTGAGCAGGTTTTTCACATTCTCCAGCAGGAACAGGGCGGGCCTGTGATGGGCGATAATTCTGGCCACGTCGAAAAACAGGGTTCCCTGAGTTTCGCATCGGAATCCATGCGCCCGCCCCAGGGCGTTCTTCTTGCTGACTCCGGCGATGGAAAAAGGCTGGCATGGAAAGCCCGCGAGGAGCACATCGTGGGCGGGGATGCTGTCCGCATCAACTCTGGTGATGTCTCCGGCGAAAACATGCTCCGGAGAATCATGAAAATTCGCCCTGTATGTCTGACAGGCGAATTTATCCCATTCCGAGGTAAAAACGCATTTCCCGCCGATGGACTCAAAGCCCATGCGCAATCCGCCGATACCGGCGAACAGGTCTATGAATCGAAAAGAGGCCGTCCCCATGATATTTCCCTCCGGCGGAAATTGCCTGTTTTATATGCCACAAAACGGAACAAGACAAGAACAAAATTAATATCGGAACAAAGCAGGAGCTTATTTCAATATCAAGGATAACCCGCAAGCCGCAGGACTTTCTCCGCATCGTCGTCCGCCTTGAAGGCGTGGAAGTCTCCGCGCAGGCGCAGGGCGTGGCCGAGGCGGGCCAGGTAGTCTTCGCGGGGAATTTCCTCCGCGCCCATGGAGGCCAGATGCGGAGTGATGAACTGGGTGTCGAGCAGGGCGAATCCTCCGGCGTTCAGCCGCGCCACCAGATGCGCCAGGGCCACCTTGGAGGCGTCCCTTTGGCGCGAGAACATGCTCTCGCCGAAGAAGGCCCCGTTCAGATGCACCCCGTAGAGCCCGCCGGCGAGCCGGCTATCGCGCCAGCATTCCACCGAATGGGCGTGGCCCATCTCGTGCAGGCGGCCATAGAGGCGGCGGATGGTGGCGTTGATCCAGGTGTTCTCGCGCCCCGGGCGCGGCTCGGCGCAGCCTTCCACCACCGCGTCGAAGGCGCTGTTGACGCGCACCTCGAAAGGCCGCTGGCGGATGGTGCGCGCCAGCCGCCGCGAAATGTGCAGGCCATTGAGCGGGATAATGCCGCGCAGCGCCGGCTCCACCCAGAAGATATCCGGATCATCCGCCGACTCCGCCATGGGGAACACCCCGGAGGCATAGGCGCGCAACAACAGTTCTGGCGTAACCGGCGTCGTCATGCCGCGTTCCATAGCAGCCCCCGCCGGGCGCGCAAAGAGCCCTTGCGCGGGGGCTTTTTCACCGTGGCGTTCACTCCGCCCGCCAGTCCAGGCCGATGTCCACCGCCGGGGCGGACTGGGTGATGCGGCCTACGGAGACGAAATCGACGCCGGTGGCGGCGATGGCGTGGATGGTTTCCAGCGTCACCCCGCCGGAGGCTTCCGTCCTGGCCCTGCCGTCCACGATTTTCAGCGCCCGGCGCAGCATGGGCGGGTCCATGTTGTCCAGCAAGAGGCGTTCCGCCCCGGCATCGATGGCCTCGCGCACCTGCTCCAAGGTATCGCATTCCACCTCGATGTGCGCATGGCCCGCCGCGCGCGCCCGGCGCACCGCCTCGTGCACCGATCCGGTGACCGCCAGATGATTGTCCTTTATCAGGATGGCGTCATAGAGCCCCATGCGGTGGTTGGAGGCCCCGCCCATGCGGGTGGCGTATTTCTCCACCTTGCGCAGGCCGGGGATGGTCTTGCGCGTATCGAGCAGAACGCAGCCGGTGCCGGCGATGGCCTCCACATAGCGCCGCGTCTGCGTGGCGATGCCGCACAGATGCTGGAGCAGGTTCAGCGCCACCCGCTCCGCCGGCAGCAGCGCCGCCGCCGGGCCCTCCAGCCGCGCCAGCACGCCGCCCTTGTTGATTTTGTCGCCATCCACGGCCTCGGGCAGAAAGGCGATCTCGTCCGACACCCGCGCGAAGACCCGCGCCGCCAGCGGCAGGCCCGCCACGATGATCTCCTGACGCGCCGCCATGACGCCGGAAAAGCGCACATCGGGCGGGATCACCGCCTGGCAGGTGATGTCCCCGGCCTCCGCCAGATCCTCCTCCAAGGCCCGCGCGATGAGCGGATCAACGTCCTTTTCCTCGAGGCCGGGGGGCAGCGGGGGAATGGGCATGGTGCGTTTCCTTGTCCTTCGAGCGGCGCGGCGCGTCAGTCCCGGCGCATGCGCTCTTCCTCATACTGGATGAACCAGCCGATCATCTGCCGCCAGATGGCCTCGGCCAGCTGCGGCGGCAGGCCCTTTTCCTCCGCCCGGGCGCGCACCTTGTCGATCACCTGCTGGATGCGCCAGGGCACACTGGCGCCCTCCGACGTGCCCATCTTGATCTGCCAGGCGCGATCCACATAGGCCAGCCGCTCGGCCAGCCGGTCGATGAGCTCCTCGTCCAGCCGGTCGATGGCGGCGCGCACATGCTCCATAGTCTCGCACTCTTCGGGGGGCAGGATGTTTTTTTCGTCAGCCATCCGTCTTCTCCCCGGCCTTCTTCTTCGGCTGCATGACGCGCAGGTGCAGTTCGCGCAGCTGACTGGGGGAGAGTTCCGCCGGGGCGTTCATCAGCAGATCCTCGGCCTGCTGGTTCATGGGGAACATGACCACCTCGCGGATGTTGGGCTCGTCGGCCAGCAGCATGACCATGCGGTCGAGCCCCGGGGCGATGCCGCCATGGGGCGGCGCGCCATACTGGAAGGCGCGGTAGAGGGCGCCGAAGCTCTCCTCCACCACCTCCGGCGGATAGCCTGCGATGCCGAAGGCCTTTTTCATCACCTCCGGCAGATGATTTCTGATGGCCCCGGACGACAGCTCGATGCCGTTGCAGACGATGTCATACTGCCAGGCCTTCATGGCCAGCGCCGGGCCGGTATCGCCCTCGGCCAGCGCCTTTTCCGCCGCTTCGAGAGCCTCCAGCCCGCCCTGGGGCATGGAGAAGGGATTGTGCGAGAAGTCGATGCGGCCTTCCTCCTCGTTCCATTCGAACATGGGGAAATCGACGATCCAGCAGAAGGCGAACTGATCGGCATCGGTGAGCTTCAATTCCTCGCCCACGCGCACGCGGGCCTCCGCCGCGAAGGGGGCGAATTTCCCGGGATCGCCCGCGACGAAA
>JALUFY010000401.1:0-657 GCA_027051995.1 Hyphomicrobiales bacterium | reverse complement strand
GCCCCGGTGCGCTCCGGGCCGATGTTCCTGGCCAGCGGCCCCGCCCCACCGTCCTCGCGGAACATGATGTAGCCAAGGCCAGGCTGGCCCTGTTTCTGCGCCCATGAGTTCATCCGGTCGCAGAAGGCGCGCGAGCCGCCCGTGGGTGCGGGAATGGCCCAGACGCGGTTCTTTTCGTCCTTGTCCAGCATGGAGGCGAAGATGCGGAAACCCGAGCCTCGGAAATGCTCGGAGACATCGGCCATTTCGATGGGGTTGCGCAGGTCGGGCTTGTCAGTGCCGTATTTGCGCATGGCTTCGTCATAGGGGATGCGCGGGAAGGGGCTGGTGACGCGGCGGCCCTTGCCGAATTCCTCGAAGACGCCGGCCATGACCGGCTCCACGGCGTTGAACACGTCCTCCTGGGTGACAAAGCTCATCTCGATGTCGAGCTGATAGAACTCGCCCGGCGAGCGGTCGGCGCGGGCATCCTCGTCGCGGAAGCACGGGGCGATCTGGAAATAGCGGTCGAAGCCCGACGCCATGACGAGCTGCTTGTATTGCTGCGGGGCCTGCGGCAGGGCGTAGAACTTGCCCGGATGCAGGCGCGAGGGCACCACGAAGTCGCGCGCGCCTTCCGGCGAGGAGGCCGTCAGGATGGGCGTCTGGAATTCGGTG
>JALUFY010000400.1 GCA_027051995.1 Hyphomicrobiales bacterium | reverse complement strand
GTCTCCCGCCGCCTGCTTGACGGATGGCGGAATATCCCCCGCCTCTTCGCTGGCGATGACCAGCGTTTCTCCCGTGAGGGTGATTTCGCCCGCGAAGCGGCCGTAATTGCGCCAGTCGAGAGCGAAGAGGATGTCGAAGGAGTCCGCATGGACATCCACCGGCAGGGTGGAGAGGCGCAGCATGCTGGCGGCCTCGCCGCCGCGTATCTGCGGGCCGACGGAACGCGTCTGGATGCCGAAGTAGCCGTCAAGCGAAGCGGCGAGGAGAAGGATCTCGCCCGCCGTCATGACGCCGGCCCCGCCGGAGCCGGTGATGGCGAAGGATATGCTGGTGCGCTCACGGGTGGTCATGGCCGCCCCCTTGTTGCGTGACCGGGCCTTGTTCCCCTTGTGATTCAAGATAGGCGCAGGGCGCGCCTTATCCAAGCCGCCATGTGGAAAAGAATAAACAGCGCGAAGGCGAAGGCGGCGATGGAGGGGCCGGAGGGGGTATCCAGCCGCATGGAGACATAAAGCCCGCCGGCCACGGCGGCCATGCCCGTGAGGGCGGCGAGCAGCGCCATGGACTCCGGCGAGCGGGAGAAGGCGCGCGCGGCGGCGGGCGGGATGACCAGCAGGGCGGTGAACAGCAGAATGCCGGTGATCTTCATGGCCATGGCCAGGGCGGCGGCCAGCAGCAGGGTATGGGCCAGCCCGGCGGCGCGGGGGCGCAGCCCCTCGGCGATGGCGATTTCCTCCGACACCGTGGCCGCCAGAAGGGGCCGCCAGATGACGGCGAGGCCCGCGAGAACGGCCAGCGCGCCCAGGCCGACAATCCAGACATCGGCCGGGCCGACGGCGAGAATGTCTCCGAAGAGGAAGGACATCAGATCGAAACCGGGGCGGATGACCATCGTGGTGACAATGATGCCGATAGCCAGCGCGCCATGGGCGAAGATGCCCAGCAGCGCATCGGCGGGCAGTGTGCGGGTGGAGCGCAGAAGGGCCAGCGCCAGGGTGACGGCCAGAGCTACCAGAAACACACCCGGCATGACGGAGACGTTCAGCGCCAGCGCCAGCGCCACGCCCAGCAGGGCGGAATGAGCCAGGGCGTCGCCGAAATAGGCCATGCGCCGCCAGACGATGAAGCTGCCCAGCGGCCCGGCCATGACCGCCGCCGCCAGCCCGGCCAGCAGGGCGCGCAATATGAACGGCTCAAGCATCATGCATCCTCCATGCGGGCAGATCTTCAATGCTCACGGGATTCGTCATTTTCGCTCGCCGTTTTCCCCTTGCGGGCCGCAATGGCCGTCCGCGCCGCAAATGTGTCCATCCGGGCTGTGGGTGTGATCGTGGTGATGGGTGTAGGCGGCCAGGCGCTCCAGCGCGCCGGGGCCGAACATTCCGGCGTATTCGGGAGTGCGGGCCACCTCGCGCGGCGCGCCCTCGCAGCAGACGTGCGTGTTGATGCAGACGACGTGGCCGGTGCCGTTCATGACGAAGTGCAGATCGTGGGAGACCAGCAGCACGCCGCAGTTCAGGCGGGCGCGGATGTTTTCTATCAGCTCGTAAAGGGCCGCCTCGCCCGCGAAGTCCACCCCCTGCACGGGCTCGTCAAGCACCAGAAGATCGGGCTTGCGCAGGATGGCGCGGGCGATGAGCACCCGTTGCAGCTCGCCGCCGGAGAGGCCCTGAACGGGGCTGTTCAGGCGTCCGGCCACGCCGGTTTCGGCAAGGGCGGAGAGGATTTCCGCCGGCCCGGCGGGGGCGGTCAGGCGCATGAAGCGGGCCACCGTCATGGGCAGGGTGGGATCGAGGCCGAGCTTTTGCGGCACATAGCCAACCTTCAGCCCCGGGGCCCTTTCGATGCGCCCTTCGGCCGGCGGCAGAATGCCCAGGGCCAGGCGGACGGTGGTGGTCTTGCCGCCGCCGTTGGGGCCGATGAGAGTGACGATCTCGCCCCTGCGCACGGCGAAGGAGACATGGCGGACAAGCCAGCGGCCGCCCGTCGCGCGATAACCCGCGTCATGCAGGGCGAGCAGGGGCCGGGCGGAGGCTTTGCGCTTTTTGCCGTTTTGCGTCATCTTGCTGTTCCGGCGGGCTGGCTGAAACGGGTTTCAGTCTCCATACATATATGA
>JALUFY010000399.1 GCA_027051995.1 Hyphomicrobiales bacterium | reverse complement strand
CCGATGTCGTCAAACTTGTGCAGCTCCCCGTCCGGCTTGCGCACCTCGGCGGCGAACCGCGGATCGGAAATGATCATGTTGCAGACTTCGCAGACCTCGCGGTCATAGCGGATCGGCTCCGGCCCGTTCTTCTCTTTGCAGCCGGACAGCCCCCCGGTGGCCAGCGCAAGCCCGCCCAGCAGAAAGGCGCGTCTGACGGGATCAGCCATCGCCGCCTCCCCCGCGCGCCGCGCCGTCATGCATGTCCAGGCTGGCCAGGATACCGGCGTAGCGCGCCATCATGCCCAGAAAGCGCAGCCTGTCCGGCCCCGCCACGACGCCTTGCCAGCGGCTGCCGTCATCGCTGCCGGAAAAGCCCCATTCGGAAATGGCCTTGGCGAAGGCCGCGTCCGGCCGCCTCAGGCCGATGACGCACTCCTGCTTCATCCCCGGATCGATGGCGTCCTCCACCCGGTCGTCCAGCACCACCTTGCCGCGATCCATCTCGATCACCCGGTTGACCAGCATGGCCACCTCCTCCAGCCGGTGCGAGGAGATGATCATGGTCTTGTCCAGCCGCTCCGAAAGCAGATCGAACAGGATCTGCCGCGCCGCCGGATCGAGGTTGGCCGTCGGCTCGTCCATGATCAGCACATCGGCGTCGCGCCCCATGGCGATGGCGATGAGCAGCTTCTGCTTCTGGCCGCCGGAGAGCTTCATGAAGGGCCTGCGGCGCACCTCGGCGATGGAAAGCCCCAGCCGCGCGGCCACCTCGGAGATACGCTCTTCCGTGGTGTGGCAGAGATTGGCGGCGAAGGAGACGAGCTCGCCCACCGGCATGCGCAACGGCGGCGGCATCTGCGGCACGAAGGCGATCTTCTGCAGCACGATGGTGCGCGCCGCGCGCGGGCTTGTCCCGTCCACCAGCACCTCGCCCTCGTGCACGTATTCGCCCAGCAGGCAGCGAATCATGGTGGTTTTGCCCGCGCCGTTGGAGCCGATCAGGGCGATGCGGTCGCCGTTCCTGATGAGAAGCGAAAGATCGTCAAGCACCCTGGTGCGCTTGAATGTCTTCGAGACGTTTTTCAGTTCAATCATTGCCGTCTTCCGTTCCCCAACTCAACGCGCAAGGATGCCGCGCGGCCCGCCCGGCGTCCGCCGGTTTCGCCAGCCGGGCCGCGAAAGGCTTTTAGACCAGCCTCACAGGAGTTTGTCCAGCCCCTTGATGCGGAAGCTCAAGGCTCCCGTCGGGCAGGCCTCCAGGCACATCGCGCAGCGCGTGCAATCGGCGCCGATATCGATCTGCGGCTTCGTCGCACGCCCCTTCTTGGTGATCTCCAGCACATGCGGCACCAGACAGACCTGACGGCATTCGCCCTCGTGCAGGCACTTGGACAGGTCATAATGAATGGTCGTCGGCGACACCGAGCCGACGAAGGCGTAGGTCATGCCGATGGGGCACATGTAGCGGCACCAGAAACGGCGGATGAAGAACAGCTCGATGAGCAGCAGAACGCCAACCCAGATCATGCCGGCCAGGGTGCCGTAGATCAGCGCGCGCGAGGTGATGCCGACAGGCGAAATCCACTCGAACACCGTATAGCCGGTGATGAAGGCCAGCAGAGCGAAAACCACGTAAAGCACCGTGCGCACGCCCCTGTGCAGCTGATAGTCCCTGGCCCAGCCTTTTTCCGCCAGCTTCAGATGCAGGATCTCCACCCACTCCGACAGCAGATGATACGGGCACGTCCAGGCGCAGAAGGAGCGCCCGCCCACCAGCCACCACAGGATGGCCACCGTGGATGTGCCGATCACCAGGTTGATGAGCATTTCCTTGAAGGCCAGCGTCACCTGCAGGGCCGAGTTCAGATCGGCGAAGTGAAAGCCCACCACGCGCGAGGCCGTCAGGGCCCCTTCCACCAGCTGCACGTCGAACTGATAGGAGATGACGAAAATCAGATTGACCAGTATGATCACCGGCCAGCGCCACTTGCGCCACTTGTAACTCGTTTTCTTCTCCGAGAGCTCCTCGGCGATGAGCTTGCGCCGCCGGGCGCGCTCCTCCGGCGTCTTCTTGAAGGCGTGCAGCTCCGCCGCCTCCTTTGAATAGTCGGACTTCTCCGGCCTGCGCGGCGCGCCGCCCAGCATCTGCCTGAGACTGTCGATATAGAGGTTCATGACGCGGCCCCCCATGTCTTGCGCGGAATGATTTCGATGGCCGGCGGCTCCGTGGGACAGATCATTTCACAGAACCCGCAGCCCACGCACTTGTCCGTCACCACCGGCGTCTTGCGCTTGTCGTCGGGATCCTTGCTCAAGGGCTCAAGGTGAATGGCGTCCTTGATCGGGCATTCGCGCACGCAAAGATCGCACAGCTCCAGATCATAGGGATGGTCGGCGATCCTGATCGGGTTCCAGCGGTCCACCTTGATGTAGCGGTGCAGGCCGGGGAAGTCATCGCCCCGCGCCGTGCCCTTGAAACCCAGACCCTTGCGCGCCAGACAGGCGTCCGGCCGGGTCAGCACCGCCAAGCCCATGCGCACCTGCTCCTTCAGGCTCACCTCGTGCGTAAGCGCTCCCGTCGGGCAGGCCAGCACGCATTGCACCGCGTCGCAGGAAAAATCGCAGGCCTGCGTCCGCGCGTCGATGCTCGGCGTGCCGTTGCTGAAGCCATCGGTGAAATCCTCCAGCTTGATCGCCTCCACCGGGCACACCTGCACGCACTGCCCGCACTTGATGCACGAAGCGAGAAACTCGCGCTCTTCGATCGCCCCCGGCGGCCGCAGGCGGTTTTCCGCCCTGGCGTAGGTCACGATGGGATAATATCCCGCCAGCGCCAGCCCCACGGTCGCGCCGCCCGCCAGAAAGGACAATAGCAGCGCCCTGCGCCGTTCCCGGTCGCGTTTGCTCATGCGCTTTTTCGGCTTGCCCGCCGGCGCATTGGCTTTCTTGCTTTCCTTGCTCATGATGTCACCCTTGCCCGTTACCCTGTTCCCTACTTCTTGTGCAACCCGAAGGGATCGAAGTCCTCCAGGCTCGTTCCGGATTTCGACGCGCCCGTCGTCAGCCCGAAGGTCTTGACGGTCTTGCCCGCGTTTCCGCCGCCGCCGTCATACCCCTTGGTCAGCGGCTCGAAATCCGGCCTGATACGCGGCTTCTTGTCTTCCAGCATCAGCAGCGGATCGGTGAAGGGCGCCAGCCGCTCCAGAAAATCCAGCATGGTCAGCACCGGCGTGCCCTTGAAAAAGGCCGCCGCCTTGACGTCCATCCAGATGCGGTCGGCATAGACCATCAGCCGGAAGGGCTTGTCGCCAAACCCGTCCCCGTCATGGTCATAGCCCTCGTAGGTATCCCAGTAGTTGCCTTCCCAGACATTGCGCTTTTCCGTCTCGAAGGTGGAGACGGAGACATGGCGGATATTGCTCAGGAACTTGTTGTCCTTGAAGATGTTGCCCTTCCAGTTGGTCAGGAAGCGCGCGCCCATGTCATTGAAGGCGATGGTGTTGCGGTAGATGCGCACCGTGGTATCCGGCTGAAACGGCGAGGAATCCAGATACAGCCCCACGGAATTGTAGAGAATCTCGTTGTCGATGATGTCGATGTTGCTGGCTTCCTTGAAGCCGATGCCGACGCCCGCCGCGCCGATGGCCTGCACGATGCGGTTGCCGCGCACCACCACCGAGTCGGAATACATCAGGTAGATGCCCACCGAATTGCGCAGATAGGTGTTCTTTTCCACCAGATTGTAGCGCGAATACATGAAATGCAGCCCGTAGCGGCCGTCCGTCACCGTGTTCTCTGCGATGATGTTGTCCGCCGAATACCAGACGACGAAATCGCGCACATTGTGGATGTGGTTCTTTCTGATGCGATTGTTCTTTGAATACCACAGCCGGATGCCGTCCCCGCGCAACCCCAGCCCCAGCTCGCCGAACGAGGAGATTTCGTTGCGCTTGATGATGTTGGAATTGCACTGCTGCAAGTCCACGCCGAAGAGCACCCTCTTGATGCGGTTGTCCTTGATGACGTTGAAGTTGCCGCGCACCTGGATGCCCGCGTCCAGATCATTGTAGCTCTCGCCCGATCCGGTGATCGTCAGATTGCGCACCGTCGCGCCATCGGTCTTCAGCTTGATGACCGTGCCCTTGCCGCCGCCGTCGATGATCACCTTGTCGCGCGGCCCCTCCCCCTCCAGGGTGATGGCCTTGGTGATCACCACATTGCCCTTGTAGCGCCCCGGCTTCAGCGTGATGATGTCGCCCTTTTTGGCCTTGTCGATCAGCGGCTGCAGCGGGATCAGCCCGCCCGCCTGCTCCGCCCGCGCCAAGCCGGCGCAAGACAGCCCGGCGCAAAGCGCCAGAACGAGCATGAGCGGGATTATGCGCGCGAAACGAAACATGACGACCTCGTCCACAACACGGCGGCGGAAAAAACGGAAATGAGAAAATCGCCGGCCGGGGCCATGCCGCGCCTTGGCATGGCCCCGGCCCTGTTCGTCAGGCCGCGGCGGCGGCCGTCTTCAGCTGCTTGCGGCGGATGAGCACCGCCAGCAGCATGATGACGGACAGCGCCACCATGAGCCCGAATCCGATATGCGGATAGGAGTGGGTGGCGAACTGCGCCACCTTGCCCTGGCCGAACACCGTCGGCATGAAGGGCTTCAGCGAGAACGCTCCCATGGAACTCATGGAATGGCCGAACCAGTAGAGCCAGGAGGCGTATTCGATAACGAAGGCCACCGGCAGGATCGCCGGGATCAGCCCCAGCAGCCAGTAGAAGAAGGCCGGGCCGAAGCTCGCCAGGAAGAACAGCACCGGCGGCACGATGATCAGCCCCCAGAACACCGCCTTGGCGGCGAAGGTCATCTTGCGCACCAGCGGATTGATGCGCGCCGGATTGTTGAACCACCGCGCCAGCGTCTGGTGATAATGCCACAGCAGCACCTGCATGCCCGAGCCCGTCCATTTCTGCCGCTTGTTCTCCGGCAGGCGCGACTGCGCGGTCAGGAAGGCCTGATGCAGGATTTCGATATTGCTGGTCTTCTCGTCCGCGCCGGAAGCCTTGGCCTCGGCCAGAATCTGCTTCAGCGTCTTCACATGGCCGGCTCCGCCCTTGTTCAGGTTCGAGATGATGTCGGAGAGCTTCTTCTGCCCGCTCTTTTCCAGGTTGGAGCGCACTTCCTCGGTCTTCACCAGCGAGCTGTCGCCGCTGGCCTCCAGGGATTTCTGCAGCTTGGCGATGATCGGCGAAAGCTCTTCGCCGGCTTCTTCCTTGCCCTCGCCCAGCGCCGTCACCAGCGACTTGATGTAGGAGGCCGGCTGATACTTGATGCCGCCTTGCGTCATCATGGTCATGTACATCCAGCCAACCATGACCGCCCAGCCCGCCATCATCACGCCAAAGCGCAATTTTGGCTGCGGTATGATGAAACCGATGATCAAAAGCCCCAGGAAGATCAGCAGGAAGGGCGAGAAGGCCTTCTCCACCACGCCGCCCGCGCCGGTGGGATACATGCCGACGAAATGGTTGATGGCGTCCATTTCATGCACGCAATCAAGAACGACGTCTTCCTCGATCTCCTTCTTTTTCACCTTCGGGCAGCCATTGAACACACCATTCATGTGGAAATGAATGCGGATACCCTGCGGAAACGCGGTCTTGGGATACTGCGGCGCCGTCAGCGACACCCACCAGGCGGGAACGAAGTAGATTACAACAAGCAGAACCAGAGCGATCGCCCCGAGAGCGGCGACGATGGCGTTCTGCTTTTTGCTAGCGGACGTATCAATCATTGTTCAATTCCTCTGAAGCGTTCGCGGGCCCGCATGCGGCGGCCGCAACCACTTGCTCGGCGTTCCACCATGTGGAAGCGCCCATGCCCCTTGCAAGTCCGCCCGCCCCTGTGCGGGGCGGGCGGCATGTCCGGGATGTCCCGCAAGGATCAATCGAAGTCGGGGTTGATCCAGTCCTTGCTCGGCGCCAGCTTCTCCTTGGGCACCGGGATGCGCGACACGTAGTTGATCACGTTCTTCATGTCCTCATCGGTGAAGTTCTTGATCTGCTTCACCATGTCCGGATTGGCGTTGCGCCGCTTGCCGTCGCGGATCCATTCGAACTGGCGCAGCATGTATTTGTAATGCTGCCCCTGGATCTTCGGGTAGAACTTCTCCTCGTTGCCCTCGCCATGCTCGCCATGACACTTCACGCAGTTGTCCTTGAACAGCTGCTCACCCTTCTTCATGTCGGCGTCGTCCGGCCCCTTGCCGTTGTCCGGATTCATCTTCATGTTGGTAATGTAGTTGGCCACCACGGCGATGGCGTAGGGCCCGCCACCCACTTCCGGCGCCGCGTTCTTGATCTCCTGCGGCAGCGCGAAGGGATACATGGTCGGGTTGTCGCGGTTCTTGGCGCGGATGTCGGCGAGCTGCTTGATGATCACCGTGTCATGCTGGCCGGCCAGCTGCGGGAAGGTGCCGTCCTTGGTGCCCCAGCCTTCGGTGGTGTGGCAGGCCGAGCAGACCTCGAACACCGCGATGCCGTCCTGGCGCACCTTCTCCTTCAGCTTGGGATCATTGGGCATCTTGGCCTTCAGATCAGCCAGAATCTTGCTCGCCTCGTCCTGCTCGCCGCCACCCTCGTTCCAGGCCAGCAGGGACGGCGCGGCGATGGCCAGGCCAAGGCTCAGCGCGCCGATGAATGCAAATGATTTTTTCATGATGCTCTCCACTCGTGTTTTGGATCAGTTTGCTCTGCTTCGTGTTATTGCGCCCGCGGTGGCCAAATGTCCAGCCCGCCAGGCCGGCCGTCCGGCCTCCGCGCGCGCGAAACGCTATTTCTTCGTCCGGTCGATGGTCGAGAGGTAGGCCGCGATCTGGCGGATCTCGTCATCCTTCAGCTTCTTGACGAACGAATACATGGTCTTGATCTTGCCATTTTTGCGCATCTTGTCGCGCACGTCCACCATCTGGTTGAAGATGTAGTCGGCCTTCTGCCCGGCGATGTAGGGATAGCCCTTCAGCGGCTTCTTGCCCGCCTTGCCGTGGCAGGTCTTGCAGCGCTTCTTCTTGTAGAGCTTCTTGCCGGCTTCCACGTCCTCCGGCTTCAGGTCGGCGGCGGGTTTCGGCTTGGCCGGCTCCAGTCCGGCCAGATAATCGGCGATCTGCTCGATCTGCTCGTCACTGATGCGCACCTTGCCCTCCGGCGTCACCAGCGAGCCCACCATGGGCGCGGCGCGATCCTTGCCCTGGGCGTTCTTGCCGCCCTTGCGCTTGCCGGAAATGATGTCTCTGGTCTGCTTGATCAGGTATTTCTTGTTCTGCCCGGCCAGGTTCGGATAGTCCTGAATGGCGCGCTTGCCGTCGCGCCCGTGACAGGCGATGCAGGTCATGCGGCGGTAAAGACGCTTGCCCGGATGCTTTTTCTTTTTCTCGCCGGCCACGGCGCTTTTCACCGCCAGCGGCCCCTTGACGGCCACGCCGCCGGCGCCCGCGGCGAAGGCGAGGCCCAGCGCAACCGCCAGTCCGGCCCGCGTGATGATCTTTCCAGAAATCATGATGTTCTCCTGCTCTCCACTCTTGCACTGCCCTGTTCCGCGATATGGAACAGGTCTTTGTCCTCATGGGTGGCGGGGGGCGAAAAACTCGCCCCCCGCCGGATTGCTGCTTCGCCTCAAGACGTCAGCTGATCTCTCGCATCAGCCTACTTCTTGATGACCTTGGCGCCATGCTGCTCCAGATAGGTCTTGGCGCGCAGGCCGATGTCGGCCGCCTTGACCTGATACTGGAACCACTGCTGCGCC
>JALUFY010000398.1 GCA_027051995.1 Hyphomicrobiales bacterium | reverse complement strand
GCATAGGGGCGCAAGGCCAATGGCGCGCCGGTCTTCATCGATTACGCCCATACGCCCGACGCGCTGAAAACGGCGCTGGAGACCCTGCGCCCCTATGCCGCCGGGCGGCTGGTGGTGGTCTTCGGCGCGGGCGGCGACCGCGACCGGGGCAAGAGGCCGCAGATGGGCGAGGTTGCGGCCAGGCTGGCCGATGTGGTCATCGTCACCGACGACAATCCGCGCTCGGAAGACCCCGCAAGCATTCGCGCGGAGATTCTCGCCGCCTGCCCCGGAGCGCGGGAGACCGGGGACAGGAGCGCGGCCATCGGCGCGGCCATAGGCATGCTGGAGCCGGGCGATCTGCTGCTGGTGGCCGGAAAGGGCCACGAGACGGGCCAGATCGTGGGCGATGAGGTGATCCCCTTCTCCGATCACGAGGAGATCGCCCGCGCGCTGAAAGAGGAGACGGACAGGTGAGCGCGCCGCTGTGGACATTCGCCGAGGTGGAAAAGGCGCTGGGCGGGGCCGTCATGGGCACGCCGCCCGATGGCTTTTGCGGCGTCACCTTCGATTCGCGCGAGGTGAAGGGAGGCGAAATCTTCTTCGCCATTTCCGGCGTGCGCATGGACGGCCACGCCTTCGCCGCCCGCGCGCTGAAGACCGGGGCGGGGCTGGCCGTGGTGGCCCGTCCCGATGAGGAGATGATGGACGCAGGCCCCCTGCTCGTCGTGCCCGATACCCTGAGCGCGCTTCAGGCGCTGGGCCGGGCGGCGCGTGCGCGCGTGCGCGGCCATGTCATCGGCATTACCGGATCGGTGGGCAAGACGACCACCAAGGACATGATGGCGCTGGCCTTTTCCGCCGTGGGCAGGACCCATGCGGCGAAGGCCTCGTTCAACAATCACTGGGGCGTGCCGCTGACGCTGGCGCGCATGCCCTCCGATACGGATTTCGGCGTCATCGAGATGGGCATGAACGCACCGGGCGAGATCGCCGCCCTGACGGAAATGGCGCGGCCCGATGTTGCGGTGGTGACACAGATCGCCGAGAGCCACATCGGGGCTTTCGGCGATCTGGCCGGAATCGCGCGGGCCAAGGCGGAAATCTTCTCCGGCATGACGCCGGGCGGGCGCGCCGTGCTGAACCGTGACATGCCGCATTTCGATATTCTCCACGAGGCGGCGAGGAATGCCGGAGCGGCGGACATCATCACCTTCGGCGAGGGCGAAGACGCCGGTGTCCGCCTCGGCAAGGCGGTGAACAAGGACGACTGCGTCTGCGTGGAGGCCAATGCGCGCGGGCAGGCGCTGGCCTATCGCATCGGCATGCCGGGGCTGCACGTGGCGCGCAATTCGCTGGCGGTCATCGGCACGGCGCTGGCGCTGGGGGCCGATCTGACCGCCGTCATCCAGGCGCTGGCGGGCATGCGCGCGCCGAAGGGACGCGGCGGGCGCTTCAGGCTCTCCGTTCCCGGCGGCGAGGCCCTGCTGATTGATGAAAGCTACAACGCCAATCCGGCCTCGGTGCGCGCCGCGCTGGCCGCGCTGGCGGCGGCGCGGCCGGGCGCGGGCGGGCGGCGCATCGCCGTGCTGGGCGATATGCTGGAGCTGGGCGAGGCGGGCGCGGAGCTGCACGCGGGGCTGGCGGCGGACGTGGAAGCCGCCGGAGTGGACGCGCTCTATGTCAGCGGGCCGCTGATGGCGCATCTGTGGGAAGCCGCCCCGGCGCGCCTGAGGGCGGCGAAGGCCGCGCACTCGGACGAGCTGCCGGATATCCTGCAGCGCGATCTGCGGGCCGGGGACGTGATCATGATAAAAGGCTCCCTGGGGTCGAAAATGGGGCCGGTGGCCGAGGCCCTGAAATCCATGTTCGAACAGAGCGAGGCGTGAATGCTCTATCATCTGTCCATGGCGCTGGCGGAACACTTCTCCGAGTTCAACGTCGTGCGCTACCTGACATTCCGCACCGGCGGGGCGATCATGACGGCGCTGTTCCTGGTCTTCATGTTCGGCCCCCGGCTGATCTCGCTGTTGAAGATCAAGCAGGGCAAGGGCCAGCCGATCCGCGATGACGGGCCGGAAACCCATTTCGCCAAGGCGGGCACGCCGACCATGGGCGGACTGATGATCCTGGGCTCCATTTTCGTCACCACGCTCTTGTGGGCTGATCTGCGCAATCTCTACGTCTGGGCGGTGCTTTTCGTGCTGATGGGCTTCGGGGCCATCGGCTTCTATGACGACTACCTGAAGGTGACGAAGGCCAGCACAAAGGGCTTCTCCAGCAAGCTCAGGCTGCTGCTGGAGGCCATTGTCGCGGGCGGAGCGGTGATCATCATGGTTTCCGCCGGTGATCCGAAAATCTCCACGGCGCTGGCCTTTCCCTTCTTCAAGGACGTGCTGTGGCAGATGGGCTGGTGGTTCGTGCCCTTCGGCGCGCTGGTCATCATCGCGGCGGGCAATTCGGTGAACCTGACCGACGGGCTGGACGGGCTGGCCATCGTGCCGGTGATGATCGCGGCGGCCAGCTTCGGGCTGATCACCTATCTGGTGGGCCATGCGGTCTTCTCGCAGTATCTGCAACTGCATTTCGTCAAGGGCGCGGGCGAACTGGCCATCATCACCGGGGCCATGGTCGGCGCGGGGCTGGGCTTTCTGTGGTACAACGCGCCGCCGGCGCAGATTTTCATGGGCGATACCGGCTCGCTGTCGCTGGGCGGGGCGCTGGGGGCCATCGCCGTGGCCGCCAAGCACGAGCTGGTGCTGGTCATCATCGGCGGATTGTTCGTGCTGGAGACGGTTTCGGTCATCGTGCAGGTGGCCTCCTTCAAGCTGACCGGCAAGCGGGTGTTCCGCATGGCGCCGCTGCATCATCACTTCGAGGAGAAGGGATGGAAGGAAGAAACGGTGGTCATCCGTTTCTGGATCATTTCCGTCGTGCTGGCCCTCATCGGCCTGGCGACGCTGAAACTGCGCTAGGAGGCAGGAATTGACGTTCGCCGCCGACATATTCGCCGGGCAAAAGGTCGCCGTCTTCGGGCTGGCGCGCTCCGGCATCGCCTGCGCCAGGGCGCTGAAGGCCGGCGGGGCCGAGGTGCTGGCCTGGGATGATGGCGAGGCCGGGCGCGAGCGCGCCAAGGAGGCCGGGCTGGAGCTGAGCGATCTGCGCGAGACGGATTTCTCCACCCTCGCGGCGCTGGTGCTGGCGCCGGGCGTGCCGCTGACCCATCCCGTGCCGCACTGGAGCGTCAGCAAGGCGCGCGCGGCGGGCATCGAGATCATCGGCGACACGGAGGTCTTTTACCGTCAGGTGCGCAAGACGAAGGGGGTGAAAATCGCCGCCATCACCGGCACCAACGGCAAGTCCACCACCACGGCGCTGATCGGCCATGTCCTGCGGGCGGTCAGCCTGGACGCCCATGTGGGCGGCAATATCGGCACGGCGGTGTTCAACCTGCCAAAGCCCAAATGGGGGCGCGTCTACGTAATCGAGATGAGCTCCTACCAGATCGACCTTTCACCAACCTTCCGCCCGGACGTGGGGGTGCTGCTCAACATCACGCCGGATCATCTGGACAGGCACGGCTCGCTGGAGCACTACGCTGGGGTCAAGGCGCGGCTCTTCGCCAACATGGGAGAGGGAGACACGGCGGTGATCTCCGCCGATGACGCCTTCTGCAGGGCGGCGCTCGATGCTGTCCCGCAAGGAGCCGCGAAAGTTCCCTTCTCGGTGAAGGAGCTGCTGGATGACGGCGTGTGCGCGCCCGGCGGCGTGTTGCAGGAGCGCGCAGGCGGCAAGACCATTCAGGGGGTTGACCTCTCGATGATGAAGACCCTGCGGGGGGCGCACAACTGGCAGAACGCCGCCGCCGCATGGGCGGCCTGCCGGGCCCTGGGGCTCAACGCCACGCTGATCGCGCGGGCCTTCATGAGCTTTCCCGGTCTGGCCCACCGCATGGAGATTCTGGGAGAGACGGACGGGGTTCTCTTCGTCAATGATTCCAAGGCGACCAACGCCGACGCGGCGCGGCGCTCCCTTGAGACATTCGACGACATCTTCTGGATCGCCGGAGGGCGGGCCAAGGAGGGCGGCATCGAGAGCCTCGCGCCATGGTTCGGCAGGATACGCAAGGCCTTCCTGATCGGCGAGGCGGCGGAGGATTTCGCCGGAACGCTGAAGGAAGCGGGCGTAACCTGCGAGATTTCGGGAACGATGGAGGCCGCCGTGGCGGCGGCGCACGCGGCGGCGCGCGAGGGCGGGCAGGCCCGCCCGGTGGTGCTGCTGGCGCCTGCCTGCGCATCGTTTGATCAGTATTCCTCCTTCGAGGCGCGCGGCGAGCATTTCCGCGAGCTGGCGAAGGACATCGCGGCGGAGGCGCCGCGCAAGGGAGAGACGCAATGACGCTGATTTCACGCAAGGACCGGGGGCTTCTGGCCCGCTGGTGGTTCACGGTGGACTGGCCGCTGCTGGGGGCGGTGTTCCTGCTCATGGCGCTGGGAGTGATCTTCTCGCTGGCCGCCAGCCCGCCGGTGGCCGAGCGCATCGGGCTGGACAGCTTTCATTTCTTCCGCCGCCATGTGCTGTTCCTGATCCCGGCGGCCGTCATCTTCGTCTCCGCCACCTTCATGAGCGGGCGGCAGACGCGGCGCGCGGCGCTGGCGGTCTTTCTCGCCGGGCTGGCGCTGATGGTTCTGGCGCTGCTCGTCGGGCCGCAGATCAAGGGCGCGCACCGCTGGATCAACATCGGCGCGTTCTCCATTCAGCCATCGGAGTTCGTCAAGCCGGCCTTCGTGGTGCTCGCCGCCTGGCTGCTGGCCGAGGGGCAGAAACGCCCGGACATGCCGGGCATCTGGATGGCCTGGGGCAGCTATCTGCTGTTCGCTGGCCTGCTGGTAAAGGAGCCCGACATGGGCCAGACGGCGCTGGTGACCGGCACGTGGTTCGTGCTGCTGTTCATCTACGGCCTGCGCTGGCGCTATATCCTGTCCCTTGGCGGGGCCGTGGTGGCGCTGGCCGGGATGGCATACGCCATCTTCCCGCATGTGCGGGCGCGCATCGGGCGCTTTCTGCATCCGCCGAAGGTGATCGACGGAGCGCGCGATCAGATGGATTTCGCCATCGACGCCTTTCACAACGGCGGCCTTCTGGGCATGGGGCCGGGCGGCGGCATCGCCAACCGGCATCTGCCGGACGCCCATACGGATTTTCTTTTCGCCGCCGTGGGCGAGGAGTTCGGGCTGGTGGCCTGCCTGGCGCTGGTCATCATCTTCTCCTTCATCGTGCTGCGCGTCATGGGCAAGGCGACGCGGCTGCGCGATCCGTTCCGCCGCATGGCGGCCAGCGGGCTGATCGCCCTGTTCGGCCTTCAGGCCTTCATCAACATGGGGGTGAACGTGCAGCTGCTTCCGGCCAAGGGCATGACCCTGCCGCTGATCTCCTATGGCGGCTCGTCGCTGTGGTCGGCGGCGCTGGGGCTTGGCATGGCGCTGGCGCTGCTGCGCGACGACGCGCTCGAGGATGCTCCGGAACCGCCGGCGGGCGTGGCGCATCCGGCGGCGGCGTGATCCGGCGGGAGGAATTTTCATGGCGGAATTCGAGATCAGGGGCGCGCACATGGGCCTGATCGCCCTGGCGGCGGGCGGCACGGGGGGGCATCTGTTCCCCGCTCAGGCATTGGCCGAGGAGCTGGTGCGGCGCGGCTACATCACCATCCTGCTCTCCGACGCGCGGGCGAAGAGCTATGGCGGCGATTTCCCGGCCATCGACATCGCCGAGATCCCCTCCTCGACGCTGAGTATCCGCAAGCCCTGGAAACTGCCGTTTCAGGCCTTCAGGCTGTGGCGGGGGATGAAGAAATCGCGCATCCTGCTGGGCCGCAACAGGCCGAAGGCGATCATCGGTTTCGGCGGCTATCCGTCCTTCCCGCCGCTGCTGACGGCGGTGAAGCTGGGCATCCCTTCCGCCATTCACGAGCAGAACGCCGTCATGGGGCGGGCCAACCGGGCGATGGCGAAAAAGGTGGATGTCATCGCCTCGTCGTTCCCGGAGATCGCCCATCTGCCGGAGAAGCTGAAGGACAAGGTTGTGTTCACCGGCAATCCGGTGCGCGCGGTGGTGATCGAGGCGGCGAAAACGCCCTATGCGCCGCCGGATGGGAAAGGCACATTCGAGCTTCTGATCTTCGGCGGCTCGCAGGGGGCGCACTACTTCGCGGAGCTTGCGCCGAAGATGCTGGCGGAAATGCCCGAGGCGGTGCGCAAGCGGCTGCACGTGACGCAGCAGGCGCGCCCGGAGGACATCGACGCCCTGCGCCATGACTTCAACCGGCTGGGCATCGACGCCACGGTGGAGAGTTTCTTCGGCGACATGCCGAAAAGGATGGCCGGGGCGCATCTGGTCATGGCCCGTTCGGGGGCTTCATCGGTGGCGGAGCTTGCGGTGATCGGCAGGCCGGCCATTCTCGTGCCGTTGCCGCACGCGCTGGACAACGACCAGCTGATGAACGCGCGGGCCTTCGCCAGGGCGGGGGCCGGATGGGTTTACAAGCAGGACATGATCCAGCCGGAGCAGATGGCGGCCTTCATCACCCGGCTGCGCTATGCGCCCGATGATCTGATGGCGGCGCACAAGGCGGCCAGGGCCTTCGCCCGGCCGGACGCGGCGGCGCGGCTGGCCGATGTGGTGGAGAAGCTGGCCGGAGCGGATGAGAAGCCCGCCGGCGCGGCATCCGGGGCGGCCACGCCTGAAGCGGCGAGCGGCGGGACAAACAGCGGGGAGACATCATGAGCATGAAACTGTCCACGGACATCGGGCCGATCCATTTCATCGGCATCGGCGGCATCGGCATGAGCGGCATCGCCGAGGTGCTCAAGACGCTGGGCTATACGGTGCAGGGCTCCGATCTTTCACAGAACGCCAATGTGGACAGGTTGCGCAAGATGGGCGTCGAGGTCTTCGTTGGCCATGACGCGGAGAATCTGGGGGATGCGGAGATCGTCGTCATCTCCTCGGCCATCAAGGCGGACAATCCGGAACTGAAGGCGGCCCGGGCGCGGTATCTGCCGGTGGTGCGCCGGGCCGAGATGCTGGCCGAGCTGATGCGCTTCAAGAGCGCCATCGCCGTGGGCGGCACCCACGGCAAGACGACGACGACCTCGCTTGTTGGCACGCTGCTGGAGGCCGGCGGGCTCGATCCCACGGTGGTCAACGGCGGCATTATCAACGCGCTGGGCACCAACGTGCGCATCGGCGGCGGCGAATGGATGGTGGCCGAGGCCGACGAATCGGACGGCACCTTCGTCAAGCTGCCCGCCGACGTGGTCATCGTCACCAACATCGACCCGGAGCATCTGGATCACTACGGCAGTTTCGACAAGGCCAAGGACGCCTTTTTGCAGTTCGTGCAGAACATCCCCTTCTACGGTTTCGCCGTCATGTGCACCGATCATCCTGAAGTGCAGGCGCTGACCGGGCGTGTGCTGGACAGGCGGGTCATCACCTATGGCGCAAACCCGCAGGCGGACGCGCGGGTGCATGACATCTCCTACAATGGCGCGAAAAGCCGCTTTTCGGTGACCATCACCGACAGACGAAGCGGCGCGGTGACAGAGCTGGAGAATCTGGAAATGCCCATGCCGGGTGAGCACAACGTGCTCAACGCCACGGCGGCGGTGACGGTGGCGCACGAGCTGGGCGTCTCCGCCGATGACATCCGCTCCGGCCTGGCCTCCTTCGGCGGCGTGCGGCGGCGCTTCACCCCGGCGGGGGAATGGAACGGGGTGCGCGTCTTCGATGATTACGGG
>JALUFY010000397.1:1920-2124 GCA_027051995.1 Hyphomicrobiales bacterium | reverse complement strand
ACGTTGAAGGAGAAGCGCCCGGGCTTGTAGCCGCGCGCCTTGGCTTCGGGCAGGGAGGCATACCAGTCGCGAATGGGGGCGAAGGCGCCGGTATAGGTGGCGGGATTGGACCGCGGCGTGCGCCCGATGGGTGACTGGTCGATGTCAATAATCTTGTCCAGATGCTCAAGCCCCTCCAGCCGCTCGAAAGGGGCAGGCGTGAGC
>JALUFY010000397.1:0-1910 GCA_027051995.1 Hyphomicrobiales bacterium | reverse complement strand
CTTCATCAGCTGCCGGGCGGCGGCGGCATAGAGGGTATCCACCGTCAGCGTCGACTTGCCGGAGCCGGACACACCGGTGACGCAGATGAACAGGCCGAGGGGGAATTCGGCGGTGACGTTTTTCAGGTTGTTGCCGCGCGCGCCGATGAGCCTAAGCATGCGCTGGCGGTTCACCGGCCGGCGCTTCTTCGGCACCGGGATGGACAGACGCCCGGAGAGATACTGGCCGGTCAGGGATTCGGGCGCGGCCATGATCTCCTCTGGTGTGCCCTGGGCCACGATCTCGCCGCCATGCACGCCGGCGCCCGGGCCGATGTCCACCACATGATCGGCGCTGCGGATGGCATCCTCGTCGTGTTCCACCACGATGACGGTATTGCCGAGATCGCGCAGGCGGGTGAGGGTGGCCAGCAGCCGGTCGTTGTCGCGCTGATGCAGGCCGATGCTCGGCTCATCCAGCACATAGAGCACGCCGGTCAGGCCCGATCCGATCTGGCTGGCTAAGCGGATGCGCTGGCTTTCGCCGCCGGAGAGCGTGCCGGATTTGCGGTCCAGGGTCAGATAGTCCAGCCCGACATCGCGCAAAAACCGCAGGCGCTCGCGGATTTCCTTGAGGATGCGCGCGGCGATTTCGCGTTTGGCCGGGCTTAGGGTGTCCTCAACGGTGGCGAACCAGTCATGGGCGGCGGCGATGGACATGGCCGAGACCTCGCCAATGTGCTTGCCGGCCACCTTCACCGCCAGCGCCTCGGGCTTGAGGCGATAGCCCTGACAGGCGGGGCAGGGGTGATCAGACTGATAACGGGAGAGCTCCTCGCGCACCCAGTCGCTTTCCGTTTCGCGCCAGCGGCGTTCGATGTTGCGGATCACGCCCTCGAAGGGGCGGGTAGTGCGAAACGTGCGCACGCCATCGTCATAAACAAAAGTGATCGCCTCCTCGCCGGAGCCGTAGAGGATGACGTCCTTCACCGCCTGCGGCAAATCCTTCCACGGGGTGTCCATGGACACGCCGAAATGGCGACAGATGGCCGAAAGCGCCTGTTCATAGTAGGGCGAGCCGGCCCCGGTGCGATGCCAGGGGGCGATGGCCCCCTCGCGCAGGCTTAAGGTTTCATCGGGCACGACAAGCTCCGGCTCGAAAGTGAGCCGCGTGCCCAGGCCGTCGCATTCCGGACAGGCCCCCTGCGGGCTGTTGAAGGAAAACAGCCGCGGCTCGATCTCCGGAATGGTGAAACCGGAGACGGGGCAGGCGAACTTTTCCGAGAAGATGAGGCGCTTAGGCTTTCCGTCTTCATCCTTTTCATCAGCGAATTCGGCAATGGCGATGCCGTCGGCCAGCCTCAGCGCCGTTTCCAGCGAATCGGCGAGGCGCTGCTCCAGCCCGGGGCGGACGACAATGCGATCCACCACCACCTCGATGTCGTGCTTGCGGTTCTTGTCCAGCTCCGGCGGCTCCTCGAGGTGATGAAAGGCGCCGTCCACCTTCACGCGCTGATAGCCTTCCTTGAGGAGCTGGGCGAAGAGCTTGCGGTATTCACCCTTGCGGCCGCGTACCACGGGCGCCAGCAGATACAGCCGCGTGCCCTCGGGCAGGGCCATGATGCGGTCCACCATCTGGCTGACCGTCTGACTCTCGATCGGCAGGCCGGTGACCGGCGAATGCGGCACGCCGACGCGGGCCCACAGAAGGCGCATGTAGTCATAAATTTCGGTGACGGTGCCGACGGTGGAGCGGGGATTGCGGCTCGTCGTCTTCTGCTCGATGGAAATGGCCGGAGAAAGACCTTCGATGGAATCCACATCCGGCTTGCCCATCATCTCCAGAAACTGACGGGCATAGGCCGAGAGGCTCTCCACATAGCGGCGCTGGCCTTCGGCATAGATGGTGTCGAAGGCCAGCGAGCTCTTGC
>JALUFY010000396.1 GCA_027051995.1 Hyphomicrobiales bacterium | reverse complement strand
TGATTCGCGCGTTGGGTTCATCCATGGCAGGACGCGGCGGACGACGGCGGCCTCATGGGCGGAGGGCAGGCCGTAGGGCCGGGCGTTCACCGGCGCCCCAAGCCCGCGCACGGCTTCCGGCCGGCCAGGGGCGGCGGCCAGGGCGGAACCGCCGGCCCCGGCGCTCAGCGCGCCAAGGCCGGCGGCCTGCATCAACATCCGGCGATTGAGCGTTTTGTTCACTCCTGACCTCGCGTTTCCTCCCCTGCCCCGCCGCGCGGGCGGCGGGGCCAGACCCGGGCCTATTTCGCAACCAGCCGGATGTTGGTGTTGGGCTTGAAGCTGACCACCTTCTTCTCGCGGATCCAGTCCTTGACGATGTCCCAGACGGGCGGGCCCTCGACACCCTCGTTGACCGAGGCCCAGCCGGCGACGACATAGGTTTTCTCCGGATCGATGGGCTTGCCGGTTTTCGTCAGGGTGAGGTTCTGGATGCGGTTGCCCATTTTCTCATAGGCGTGCAGCTCGTAGGAGAGGCCGCCGGTGCGCACCATGTCACCGCCCTGCTGGTAGTAGGGATCGGGGTTGTAGAGATTGTCGCAGACATCCTCGAGGATGGCCTTGAGCATCTTGCCGGTCATCTTCGAGCGGTAGGCCTCCGGATAGGTGATGGCGGTTTGCGAATAGACGTCGTCGGCGGTGATGTCCTGCCCCGGAATGAGCGATGGCCCCCAGCGGAAGCCGGGCGAGAGGGCAATCTCGGCGTCGCGCTTCTCCATCAGCGCGGTGCAGATGAGATCGTCGAAGGTGCCGTTGAGATTGCCGCGCCGGTAGAGCGCCGTCTCCGTCCTGCCGAGAACCTCGCCGATGTCCTTCTCGAAGGGCGCGCGGGATTTCTCTATGTAGGCCGCCACCTCCTTGTCCGGGGTGATGACATCGGAGAACACCGGCATGAGCTTGAAGGCATAGCCGCTCATGCGGCCATCCTTGACCTCCACATCCAGGCGCGAAACGAACTTGCCGGAGCAGCCGGAGGAGACGATGATGGTCTTGCCCACCTTGACCACGTCCGGCAGGGCGTCATGAGTGTGGCCGGAGAGCAGAACGTCGATGCCCTTGACCCGCGCGGCCATCTTGCGGTCCACGTCGAAGCCGTTATGGGAGAGCACGACGATGAGCTCCGCCCCGGCGGCGCGGGCGTCATCGACGTGCTTCTGCATCATCTGCTCGCGGATGCCGAACGACCAGTTGGGGATCTTGTAGCGCGGGTTGGCCACCGGCGTGTAGGGGAAGGCCTGGCCAATGACCGCCACCTTGACGCCGCCGCGCTCGAACATCTTCCAGGCCTTGAAGACCGGCTCTTCCCATTCGGTGTTGATGACGTTGCCCGCCAGGAAGGGGAACTTCAGCTTCTCCACCAGCTCGTTGACGCGATCCTCGCCATAGGTGAATTCCCAGTGCGCGGTCATGGCGTCGGTCTTCAGCATGTTCATGACGTCCACCATGTCCTGGCCGCCGGTCTGCAGAGAGGCCCAGGAGCCCTGCCAGGTGTCGCCGCCATCGAGCAGCAGGCACTTGCCGGGGCGCTCGGCGCGAATGGCCTTGACCAGTGTAGCGACGCGGTCCATGCCGCCGACGCGCCCGTAGGCGCGGGCCAGGTTCTCGAAATCGAGATATGTCAGGGCATAGGCCTCGGGCGTTCCCTTCCTGATGTTGTAATGCTTCAGGAAATCCTCGCCGGTCAGGTGCGGCGGCAGCCCCATGACCTCGCCGACGCCGATGTTGACCGATGGCTCGCGGAAATAGATGGGCTTCATCTGGGCATGGATGTCGGTGACGTGGATGAGCGTCACCTGCCCCTTCGGCTGAAACTTCAGGATGTCGTCCTGGCTCAGGCTCTGGCTGGCGATGGCGCCGCGCAGGGCCGAAACCGAGCCGCCGGTCATGGCCAGGGCGGCGAGCGTGAGCTGGATGAAGTCGCGTCTGTGAATGAGCACCTTGTCTGTTCCTTGCCGTTTTTGTTTTGCCGGGGCGCGCCGGGCGCGTGCATTGGCCATGCGGGGCGCGCGGGTCTGAAAATGTGCAAATCAGTCAGGGGATAATCGCGGAAGGGCCGGGCGCGCCCGGCCCTTCCGCGATTATCCCC
>JALUFY010000395.1 GCA_027051995.1 Hyphomicrobiales bacterium | reverse complement strand
CTCCGCGCCGCTTTTCAGCCAGCCTGAAATCTGTTCCGGCGACCAGCCTTCCGAGAGCCTGGCGCACACGAAGGCACGCCGCTGTTCGTCCTCTTCGAGGACGGCCGCATCGGAAGCCTGCGCTCAATATAGGCTCCGTCAGCTTTAGCAGCGGAGAATAGGCCCCGGAGGGCAAACTGTTGCGCTTCAGCTCGCGGCTGATGGTGGCCGGATGCCGCCCCAAGGCCCTGGCGATGGCATGCACGCCATGCCCGGCGGCCCGGAGAATGGCGATCTGCTCCCTTTCTTCCGATGAAAGATGCGAATAGCGAGACAAAAGCAACACTCCCGTTTTGGAAATCTCACCCAAGCCGATACCACATCGGCCAGGGAGTGTTGCACTTCGCTCTGGAATTCACCGCCGAGCGATCCCGAGGCGTTGTTCGAGGTTTTGCGGGCGCATACGCCTTGCCCGCGCCGCATCGTTCTGGAGACGGGCACGATGTCGGCCTGGCTTGCGCGCGGTTTGCGCCGGCGCGGCATGCCGGTGGAGGTGATTGATGCCCGTCAGGCCCATGCCGTGATGAAGCTTCAGCCCAACAAGACGGACGCCAACGACGCGGAGCTGCTGGCGGAGATCGCCCGCAGCGGCTTCTGCCGTCCGGTGGCGGTTGGCAGCGAGGCGTCGCAGGAGCGGCGGATGCTTCTGAAGGCGCGCACGCATCTGGTCCGGCAGCGCCGCGACACGGCGAACGCCATCCGGGGGCTGCTCGGATCGTTCGGCATACGGTTCCCCAAGGGGGCGGGCAAGCTGGCCGGGCGGGTTCGCCTGGCATTGCGCGAACGCCCCGGACTGGCGGAGGTGATCGAGCCGCTGCTGTCGTCCATGGAGGCGCTGAAGCGGGAGATCGCCCGTCTGGACGCGCTGGTCGTGGCGCGGGCCGGGGCCGATCCGTCGTGCCGCTTGCTGATGAGCGTGCCGGGCGTGGGGCCGGTGACGGCCCTGGCCTTCGCCGCCACCATCGATGACCCTGCGCGCTTCGGCGGTTCGCGCACGGTTGGCGCCTATCTGGGTCTGACGCCGCGGCGTCATCAGTCCGGCGAGATGGATTATTCGGGGCGCATATCCAGGCGCGGGGACGGCATGATGCGCACGCTTCTCTACGAGGCGGCCAACAGCCTGCTCACGCGCGTGCGCAAGGCGCATCCCCTGAAGGACTGGGCGCGGCGGATCAGGAAGCGCGGCTGTCACAGGAAGGCCTGCGTGGCGCTGGCGCGCAAGCTGGCGGTGATCATGCACCGGATGCTGGTGACCGGCGAGCTGTTCCGCTGGCCGGAGGAGAAGGGAGGAGCGAAGGCATGAGGAAGGCATGAACGAGCGAGGATAAGGAAAAGATGAAGGCGCATCGGAGACAACGCTGAAACGGCCCTGCCGGGCCGGAAGCGGTTCCGTCCAGCCGGGACGGTGGCCGGGGCGATCCCGGGACTGGTGTTGCCGAACGGGTGAAAGCATCCGTCACGGCGTCCTGGACATGGGGACGTCAGGCCAGGGAAGACCATGGTGAAGCTTTCGGGCCAGAGGCCTGAAATGACTTCGGAGACAACCGTGCTCCCGGCTGCGGAAACGCAAGGAAAAAAGACCCGCGAGATACTTGACCACAAAGCCGGAATTAGACAACACCAGTGTGCGAAGGCGGGAACGACGTGTGAGGGGATGTCCTGAAACAAGCCCTGGCTTCTGGAGCGGTTTGCAGGGAATTGTATCCTCATAATGATTCGCGTTGCGAAAAACTATCCTGAACACCAGACCCCGCTCCGGCGGGGTTTTTCATGATTCGTCCAGCCATTGCTGATCCTTCAGCCGGCGGATGGCCTCGCGGGCCAGGGCGTCGGCGCGTTCGTTTTCCGCGTGTCCGTCATGACCCTTCACCCAGTGCCAGTTCACCTCATGGCGGGCCGCCGCCTCGTCCAGCCGCCGCCACAGATCGGCGTTCTTCACCGGCTTTTTGCCGGATGTCTTCCAGTCATTGCGCTTCCAGTTGTGGATCCATTTCGTGATGCCGTCGCGCAGATAGATCGAATCGGTGGTCAGATCCACCTCGCAGGGCTCCTTCAGCGCCTCCAGCGCGGCGATGGCGGCCATCAGCTCCATGCGGTTGTTCGTGGTGAGCGCCTCGGCCCCCGAAAGCTCCTTTTCATGCCGGCCGTGGCGCAGCACCGCTCCCCAGCCGCCGGGGCCCGGATTGCCCGAGCATGCCCCGTCGGTGAAGATCTCCACATGCTTTTTTCCGCTCATGCGCCCTCCGCCCCGCGCAGTTCGCGCGGCAGCTTGAAGGAGATGTGCTCCTCCTTCACCAGCGCCACATCGACCTGTGTGGAATAGCGCGCCCGGAAGGCCTCGATGACGCCCTCCACCAGCACCTCCGGGGCCGAGGCCCCCGCCGTCAGGCCGATGGTCATGCCCCTTTCCACCTTGCTCCAGTCGATTTCCTCCGCCGTCTGCACCAGCATGGCGGTCTCGCAGCCGTTCTTGCGCGCCACCTCAACCAGGCGGCGCGAATTGGAGGAATTGGGCGCGCCGACCACCAGCAGCATGCCGCATTGCGGGGCCATCAGCTTCACCGCCTCCTGGCGGTTCGTGGTGGCGTAGCAGATATCGTCCTTCACCGGCTCGCTGATGGCCGGAAAGCGCGCCTTGAGAATCTCCACGACGCCGCGCGTCTCGTCCACCGAAAGCGTGGTCTGCGTCACATAGGCCACCTTGGAAGGATCGGGCGGCGCGACGGCGCGGGCGTCCTCCCCGGTGGTGATCAGCGTGATCGCCCCTTCGGGCAACTGGCCCATGGTGCCGATGACCTCCGGGTGCCCGGCATGCCCGATGAGCAGCACATGGCGGCCGGCCTCGTGGTGGCGCTCGGCCTCCATGTGCACCTTGGAGACCAGCGGGCAGGTGGCGTCGATGCTTGTCATGCCGCGCGCCCGGGCAGCCTCCGGCACTGTTCTGGGCACGCCGTGGGCGGAGAAGATGACGGGCCGCGAGGTGTCCTCGATGTCCTCCAGCTCCTCGACGAAAACCGCCCCCTTGGCCTTCAGCCCCTCGACCACGAAACGGTTGTGGACGATCTCGTGGCGCACATAGACCGGCGCGCCGTATTTCTCCAGGGCCGCCTCGACGATGCCGATGGCGCGCACCACCCCGGCGCAGAAGCCGCGCGGCGCCGCCAGCAGGATGCGGATATCCGCCTCGGCGGCGTCATGCCCCGCCGCTGTCGTGGTGTTTGTGCTGGTCACGGATCGGGAATCCTCGCGCTGTTTATCCATTCGCCGCCAAGGTGCGCGAGCCGCGCCATCCAGTCAAGGGACTGTCTCTTTGCAAAACCGCAAACTGGCGCTTGACTCCGGCGCGCCGCCCGTTACTGTCAGCCTCACATATCCAGAATTCCCCGCGGGAGAGCGCGGCCACGGGCCGCCGCCGAAGGAGCAACCGCCCCGGAAACTCTCAGGCAAAAGGACCGCCGGGAAAATGGAGACTCTGGAGAGCAGCCGCCCTTGATAGCGGGGGAGCGGCTCACCGAAGGGGGTAAGCCCGTATCCGGCCAGGCGCTCTGGCGGGGCGGGTGAAATCTCTCAGGTTCCGGACAGAGGGGGCGCGCAAGGAAGAGAGTTTCCGCGCGCCCTGTTTTGTCCCGCCCTGACTCTCCGGGAGATTGTCACATGTCCGGCCCGCAAGACCTTCTGAAAACTCCGCTGCACGCGCTCCATCTCGAACTGGGCGCGCGCATGGTGCCCTTCGCGGGCTATGACATGCCGGTGCAGTATCCCGCCGGTATCGTCAGGGAACACAAGCACACCCGCGCCAGCGCCGGGCTTTTCGATGTCTCCCACATGGGCCAGGCCTGGCTTGTGGGCCCCGGCTTCGAGGCCGTCGCGGCGGCGCTGGAAAAGCTCGTGCCCGGCGACATGCTGGGGCTGGAAAAGGGCAGGCAGCGCTATACTCAGCTGACGAACGAAACCGGCGGCATCATCGATGATCTCATGGTCACCCGCCCGGCGGATCATGATGACCGTCTCTTTCTGGTGGTCAACGCCGCGCGCAAGGATGTTGATTATGACTGGATCAGCCGCCACCTGCCCGAAGGCGTGCGGCTGGAGCCGTGGGAAGAGCGCGCCCTCATCGCCCTTCAGGGGCCCAGGGCCGAAGCCGTCATGGCCCGCCATTGCCCCGGCGCGGAAAAGATGGGCTTCATGGACGCATCCGCCGGGGACGTGGCCGGTATCCCGGCGCGCTTTTCGCGCTCTGGCTATACCGGCGAGGACGGCTATGAAATCTCCGTCGCCGCGCGGGACGCCGAAAGACTGGCGAAAACCCTGCTGGCCGAACCTGAGGTGGAGCCCATTGGCCTTGGCGCGCGCGATACCTTGCGCCTTGAGGCCGGTCTTTGCCTCTATGGCCATGACATCGACGAAACCACCTCGCCGGTGGAGGCCGCGCTCGTCTGGTCCATCGGCAAGCGCCGCCGCGAGGAGGGCGGCTTCATGGGCTCCGGGCGCATCCTCAGGGAGCTGGCCGAGGGCGTTTCGCGCAAGCGCACCGGCATCGCCCCGCAAGGCCGCGCCCCGGCGCGCGAAGGCGTGAAGGTGCTCAACGAAGCCGGGGAAGAGGTTGGCGTCATCACCTCCGGCGGCTTTGGCCCCACGGCCGGCGGCCCCGTCGCCATGGGCTATGTGAAACCGCCGTTCAACAGGAAGGACACGCCCCTGAAACTCCTTGTCAGGGGCCGGGAAATGCCGGCCAGGGCGGCCTCCGCCGTCTTCGTGCCGCACAACTACAAACGCTAGAGCAAAAGGGAAAGAAACTCATGGCCAGGGTCTATTACACGAAGGAACACGAATGGATCGCGGTGGATGGAGACACCGCCACCGTGGGCATCACGGCGCACGCCGCCGAGCAGCTGGGCGACATCGTCTATGTGGAAACACCCGCCGAAGGCGCTTCAGTGGAGAAGGGCGCCGAGGCCGGAGTTGTGGAATCGGTCAAGGCCGCCTCGGATGTTTATGCCCCGGCCTCCGGCGAGGTGACGGAAACCAATACGGCGCTGGAGGGCGAGCCGGGCAAGGTCAATGAATCCCCGCAAGGCGAAGGCTGGTTCTACAGGCTGAAGCTCTCCGATCCCTCCGAGCTTGAAGACCTCATGGACGAGGCCGCCTACAAGGACTTTCTCAAGTCCGAAGGCTGATCCCGCCGCGCGCACCCGCAGTCACAGCAGCAATCAACCGCCAGAAGGCCAGATCATGCCCAGATCCCCCCGCATCCCGCTGTCGCAGCTTCAGGCCGGCGCGAACTTCGTGCCCCGTCACATCGGCCCGGTGGACAAGGACATCCGCGAAATGCTCGATGCCGTGGAGGCGGACAGCCTGGACGGCCTGATCAGGAAGGTGGTGCCCGCCTCCATCCGGAGCGAAAAGCCGCTCGATCTGCCGCGGCCGCTGTCGGAGCGCAATTGCCTCTCCGATCTGCTGCACATCGCCAGGCGCAACAAGGTCTTCGTCTCGATGATCGGCCAGGGCTATTCCGGGGCCATCATGCCCAAGGTGATCCAGCGCCGGGTGCTGGAGAACCCCGGCTGGTATACCGCCTATACGCCCTATCAGTCCGAGGTCAGTCAGGGCCGCCTCGAGGCCCTGCTCACCTTCCAGCAGATGATCATTGATCTCTCCGGCCTTGAGATCGCCAACGCTTCGCTGCTTGACGAGGGCACCGCCGCCGCCGAGGCCATGGCCATGGCCCACCGTATCGTGCGCGGCAAGAAGCCGGATGTCTTCTTCGTCGATATGGACGTCTATCCCCAGACCCTGGCGGTCATCCGCACGCGCGCCCGCGCCTTCGGCTTCAAGGTCATCTGCGGCGATCCCTTCACCGAGCTGAATCCGGACGAGGTCTTCGGCGCGCTCTTGCAGTATCCGGGCAACTCCGGCCAGGCGCGCGATTTTGCCCCCGTCTGCGCCAGATTGAAGCAGGCCGGCGCGCTGTCCATCATCGCCGCCGATATCCTCGGCCTGGTGCTGATGAAATCCCCCGGCGAAATGGGCGCGGACATCGCCGTGGGCTCCTCCCAGCGCTTCGGCGTGCCCATGGGCTATGGCGGGCCGCACGCCGCCTGGTTCGCCACCCGGCAAAAGTATCTGCGCCAGATGCCCGGCCGCATCATCGGCGTCAGCCGCGACGCCCAGGGCAATCTGGCCCTGCGCATGGCCATGCAGACCCGCGAGCAGCACATCCGGCGCGAAAAGGCCACCTCCAACATCTGCACCGCCCAGGTGCTGCTGGCCAATCTGGCCGCCTTCTTCGCCGTCTATCACGGCCCGGACAAGCTGCGCCAGATCGCCCGCCGGGTGAACCGCTACGCGGAGATCATCGCCACGGCGCTGCGCGAATACGGCTATGAGGTGACCACGGACGCCTTCTTCGACACCATCACCGTGCGCGCCCCGGCCCGCGCCCGCATGCTGCGCGCCCGCGCCCGCGAACAGCGCATCAACCTGCGCGTGGAGGACGCCGATCACATCGTCATCGCCACCGATGAAACCACCCGCCGCTCCGAGGTGGTGCGCCTGCTCGGCGTCTTCGGCGGCAGGGACGTGAGCAAGGACACCCTGGACGAGCTGGACGCCCGCGCCGCCCCCTCCCTGCCGGAGGCCCTGCTGCGCAGCGATGACATCCTCACCCATCCGGTGTTCAATTCCTATCACACCGAGACGGAAATGATGCGCTATCTGCGCCGCCTGCAATCCATGGACGTGGCGCTCGACCGCTCGATGATTCCGCTCGGCTCCTGCACCATGAAGCTCAACGCGGCCACCGAAATGATGCCGCTGTCATGGCGCGAGTTCGCCCACATCCACCCCTTCGCCCCGCTGGAACAGGCGCAAGGATACGCCCAGCTCATCGAGGAGCTGGAGGAATGGCTGTGCGAGATCACCGGCTTCGACGCCATGAGCTTCCAGCCCAACGCCGGCAGCCAGGGCGAATACACCGGCCTCATGGTCATCCGCAAGTATCACGAGGAGCGCGGCGAGGCCGGCCGCGACATCTGCCTCATTCCCTCCTCGGCCCACGGCACAAATCCGGCCTCCGCCACCATGGCCGGGCTGAAGGTGGTGACGGTGAAATGCGACGATCATGGCAACGTGGACGTGGCCGATCTGCGCCAGAAGGCGGAGCAATACGCCGAGAGGCTGGCCGCCCTGATGATCACCTATCCCTCCACCCACGGCGTCTTCGAGGAGGCCATCCGCGACATCTGCGGCATCATCCACGAAAACGGCGGCCAGGTCTATTTCGACGGGGCCAACATGAACGCCCTTGTGGGCCTGGTGCGCCCCGCCGGTCTGGGCGCGGACGTCTGCCATCTGAACCTGCACAAGACCTTCGCCATTCCCCACGGCGGCGGCGGCCCCGGCGTCGGCCCCGTCGGCGTCAAGGCCCATCTGGCCCGCTTCCTGCCCGGCCATGCCCTTGTGCCCGGCGTCAATCCGGCCGCCCCCTGGGGCTCGCCGCTCATCCTGCCGATCTCCTGGAGCTACATCCGCATGATGGGCGCCGACGGCCTGACCCGCGCCACGAAAATCGCCATTCTCAACGCCAATTACATCGCCCGGCGCCTCGATCCCTATTATCCGGTGGTCTATAGCGGCCCGGGCGGCTACGTGGCCCATGAGTGCATCGTCGATCTGCGCCAGATCAAGGCCGAAACCGGCGTCACCGTCGAGGACGTGGCCAAGCGCCTGGCCGACTTCGGCTATCACGCCCCCACCATGAGC
>JALUFY010000394.1 GCA_027051995.1 Hyphomicrobiales bacterium | reverse complement strand
GCAATACAGGATCAAGGATGTCGTGGTGGACGCCGGCGACACCGATCTTGACCCCAAGAGGCTGCGCAAGGAGGTGGAGACGCGGCCGGGCGATATTTATGACGCCTCCAAGGTGGACAAGTCCATCGAGAAAATCACCGTCGAGGCCGGCAAGGCCGGGTTCGCCTTCGCCCAGATTCAGCCTGATATCGAGCGCGACGCCGAGGCGAAGACGCTGACGGTGAACTACAAGGTGCAGGAAGGGCCGCGCGTCTATATCGAGCGCATCGACATCGTGGGCAATACGCGCACCCTGGATTCCGTCATCCGCCGCGAACTGCGGCTGGCCGAGGGCGACGCCTATAATCGCATTCTGGTGGACAGGGCGCGGCGCAGGCTCACCGCGCTCGACTATTTCTCCAAGATCGATATCAGCGAATCCCAGGGCAGCGCGCCGGACAAGATGATCCTGACCATCAGGGTGGTGGAAAAGTCCACCGGCTCGCTGCATTTCTCCGCCGGTTATTCGACCACCGAAGGGGTGATCGGCTCGGCGGATTACACCGAGCGCAACCTGCTGGGCACGGGGCGGCAGCTCAATCTGAAGACCTCGCTGTCCTTCAAGCGCCAGTCCGTGGATTTCGGCTTCACCGAGCCTTATCTGTTTGGCTACAACATGACAGGCGGCATCGATCTGTTCGGCTCCCGAACGGACATGAAGGACGAGTCGGACTATCGCACCAATCAGGTTGGTTTCGGCCTGCGGCTGGGGTTCGCGCTGGATGATTATCAGCATCTTTACACCCGCTACCGGCTGACCTACCGGGATACGAAGATCAAAGGTGGCTCCTGTCCTGGCATTTCACCGGCCATTTGCGAGTCTGAGGGCAAGGATCTGATCTCTTCCCTGGGCGCCACCTATGTATTCGACAACCTGGACAGCCCGCTGGACCCGACCTCCGGCTTCCGCGGCCAGCTGGCGGTGGATTTCGCCGGTGTGGGCGGCGATGTGCATTACATCAAGACGGAAGCGGCTGGATACTACTTCATGCCGCTGTTCATGGACGGGCTGACGCTGAAACTGAAGGCGACGGGCGGCTATATTCAGGGCTGGAATGGCGACAAGGTGAAAATCAACGACCGCTTCTTCAAGGGCGGGCCATCCTTCCGCGGCTTCGAGGTGTCCGGTGTGGGGCCGCGTGACAACGCGGACAATGCGCTGGGCGGCAAGGCCTACGCCATCGGCACGGCGGAAGTGCTCTTCCCCATCTGGGGCCTGCCGGAAAGCCTTGGATTGTCCGGGTCCGTCTTCACCGATTTCGGCACGGTGTTCGATGCGCCAGGCGCGAACTTTGGCGACAAGCCGAAGTTGCGGGCCTCGGCTGGCGCGGGTATCATCTGGAAATCGCCCTTCGGGCCGCTGCGTCTGGATGTCGCCTATGCCTTCAAGAAGGCCAAATACGACAAGGAAGAGCTGATCCAGTTCGGCGTCGGCACCAAATTCTGACAATCCGCGCCCGGCGGCGTGACGAGGGTTTCCATGAGCGGCAAGATACTGGACAGTGCTGATCTGGCGCGGATCAAGGAGATCCTGCCGCATCGCGATCCGATGCTGCTGATCGACCGCGTGGAAGACATGGACGGCGAGACCTCCGCCACCGGCTACAAGACGGTGAGAGGCGATGAAGTGTTCCTGAAAGGGCATTTCCCCGGCAAGCCGGTGTTTCCCGGCATGCTGCTGCTGGAGGCCATGGCGCAGACGGCCGGCGTCATGGTGCTGGCGCACAAGGGCATCCGGGCCGCCGATTCGCTGGTCTATTTCGTTTCGGTGGACAAGGCGCGTTTCCGCCGCCCGGTTGTGCCCGGAGAGACGGTGCGTTTCGATGTGAAAACCATCAAGGGGCGGCGCAACATCTACTGGTTCGACTGCACGGCCAAGGTGGGCGATGATATTTGCGCCGAGGCCGTGGTCTCGGCCATGCTGGCCGAGGATCCGGAGAAGATCAAGGCGCGCCAGCAGGCCGGTTCCTGATCCGGCCCCCTTGGAAAACGGGATCATGCCTGACAAAGACGCGACATTGAAACCCGCTCCCGTCGTGACAATTGGGAGCGTGCGCTTCGGCAACGATCTGCCGCTGGCGCTGATCGCCGGGCCATGCCAGCTGGAATCGCGCGATCACGGCATGATGATGGCCGGCCGCCTGGCGGAAATCGCGAAGAGGACAGGCATCGGCCTTGTATTCAAGGCCTCCTTCGACAAGGCCAACCGCACTTCGCTCAAGGGTGCGCGCGGCATGGGGCTGGAGGCTTCGCTGGATGTCTTCGCCGAAATCCGCGAGACGTATGGCCTGCCGGTGCTGACGGACGTGCATCTGCCGGATCAATGCGCGAAGGTGGCCAGGGCCGTGGACATTCTGCAAATTCCCGCCTTCCTGTGCCGCCAGACCGATCTGCTTGTGGCGGCGGCGGAGACGGGCAGGGTGGTCAATGTCAAGAAAGGGCAGTTCCTTGCGCCCCGGGACATGAAAAACGTCATCGAAAAAGTGACCGGATCGGGTAACGCCAACGTGATGGTCACCGAGCGCGGCGTGTCCTTCGGCTACAATACGCTGGTCAATGACTTCAAGGGTCTGCCGGTGCTCAAGGGGTTTGGCGCGCCGGCGGTCTTCGACGCCACCCATTCGGTGCAGCAGCCTGGAGGGCTCGGCGGGTCCAGCGGCGGCGACAGGCGCTTTGTTGAACCTTTGGCGCGGGCCGCCGTGGCGGTGGGCGTGGCGGCGGTGTTCATCGAAACCCACGATGATCCGGACAATGCGCCATCGGACGGGCCGAACATGGTGCCGCTCGATGATCTGGAGCGGCTAATCGGGATTCTCATGCGTTTCGATGCCCTGGCCAAGGCGATCCAGGACTTTGGTCTATAAAAAAGCATGCTCCTGCATGGACACTCCGGATGGGCGGGAGTATAGAAACAGCCGGAATCCACCCATTCATTCCTTCATCCTCTTTCCGGGACATATCCGACATGACCGCTATCGCAAAAATTCATGGCCGCGAGATTCTCGACAGCCGCGGCAACCCGACCGTTGAAGTTGACGTCACGCTGGAGAACGGCGTCATGGGCCGCGCGGCGGTGCCTTCTGGGGCCTCGACGGGGGCGCACGAAGCGGTTGAGCTGCGCGACGGCGATGCCCACCGCTTCGGCGGCAAGGGCGTTCTGCGGGCGGTCACGGCCATCAACGGCGAGATTTTCGAGAACATCGCGGGCATGGACGCGCGCGATCAGCTGGCCATCGACACCGCGCTGATCGATCTGGACGGCACGCGCAACAAGAGCCGGCTTGGCGCCAACGCGCTGCTCGGCGTCTCCCTGGCCGTGGCCAGGGCGGCGGCGGCCTCAACCGGGCTGCCGCTTTACGCCTATCTCGGCGGGCCGCACGCGCATGTGCTGCCGGTGCCGATGATGAACATTCTCAACGGCGGGGCGCACGCGGACAATCCGATCAACTTTCAGGAATTCATGATCGCGCCGGTTAATGCGCCCTCCATGCGCGATGCGGTGCGCATGGGGGCGGAGGTGTTTCACGCCCTCAAGGCGGCGCTGAAAAAGGGCAAATACAACACCAACGTGGGCGACGAGGGCGGTTTCGCGCCCGATATCGCCAGCATCCAGAAGGCCCTGGATTTCATCATCGAGGCCATCGAGACCGCCGGATACAAGCCTGGCGTCGATATCTGGATCGCCCTTGATCCGGCGGCGACGGAATTCTACGAGGACGGCGTCTATCACATGTCCGGCGGCAAGACGCGGCTGCTGGATTCCAAGGGCATGGTGGATTACCTGGAAAAACTGGTGAACGACTATCCCATCTATTCCATCGAGGATGGGCTGGCCGAGGATGACTGGGAGGGCTGGCAGCAGCTCAATCAGCGCATCGGCGGCAAGGTGCAGCTCGTCGGTGATGACCTCTTCGTCACCAACAGCGAGCGGCTGGCCTATGGCATTGAAAAGGACGCCGCCAACGCCATTCTCGTCAAGCTGAATCAGATCGGCACGCTGTCGGAAACCTTCGACGCCATCGAAATGGCCCACAAGGCGGGCTACCGGGCGGTCATCTCGCATCGCTCCGGCGAGACAGAGGACACGACCATCGCCGATCTCGCGGTGGCCACCAACAGCGGGCAGATCAAGACCGGCTCGTTGTGCCGCTCCGAGCGTATCGCCAAATACAACCGGCTCATCCGTATCGAGGAGCAGCTTGGCGGGCAGGCCAGATATGCCGGCAAGTCCGTGCTGCGGACGGGAAACCCGGTGGCCTGATAGCGGCGCGGTCTCTGCGGAGAGAAGCGTTAATCAGCTCTTAACATCCTTGATGCAATTTCGGGAGTGGCGCATCTTTTGCGCCGCTCCTTTTTCGTTTCTCAGGGATTTGGGCTTCATGCGCCGCAACAAGACGAAACTTCTGGTCACGCTGGCCTGTCTCGGCGCCTACGCCTTCTTCGGCTGGCATGCAAAATACGGCGCGCGCTCCTTCGCCTATCAGCAATCGGTGCGCGAGAAGCTGGCGCTGACCAAGATCAGGCATGACCGGCTTGTGGCCGAACGCAAGGCGCTCGAATCGCATGTGAAGCTGCTGCGCCCGGAGAGCCTGGACGCCGACATGCTGGACGAAAAGGCGCGCCAGATGCTGGGTTACGTGCGCCCCGGAGAGATCGTCAGCTTCGCCGCGCAATGAAAGCACACGCGCTTTCAGACAGATAAACCAAAATCCGGTTAAAATCAGAAAATGCTATAGATTACACGGCTTTAGGTGTAATCTCTGTCTGCGCATGCCGGGCTGTTATTCTTGATGCAACGGCACGCGCAAGCAAGTCCGGATTGAATGGAGGCGCGGATGGCCAGAAAGACAACCCCGGCGCGCAAGAGCGCCCGCAAGGCGAAAGGGGCCCCGGCGGCGTTCACCAGGGACGAGGAGTTCGCCGCCCTGCGCACCATGCTGCTGGTGCGCCGCTTCGAGGAGAAGGCCGGCCAGCTCTACGGCATGGGCAAGGTGGGCGGCTTCTGTCATCTCTATATCGGCCAGGAGGCGGTGGTGACGGGCATGTTCATGGCCCGCGACCCGGAAGACGACGTGGTCACGTCCTACCGCTGCCACGGGCACACGCTGGTCTCCGGGGCCGACCCGAAGGCCGTGATGGCCGAGCTGACGGGGCGCGAAGCCGGCGTCTCGTATGGCAAGGGCGGCTCCATGCACATGTTCAATCCTTCCGGCCATTTCTGGGGCGGGCATGGCATCGTCGGCGCGCAGGTGCCCATCGGCACGGGGCTGGCCTTCGCCAACCGCTATCGCGGAAACGGCAAGGCCGCGCTGGTGTTCTTCGGCGAGGGCGCGGCCAATCAGGGGCAGGTTTACGAGAGCTTCAACATGGCGGCCATCTGGAAGCTGCCGGTGGTCTATATCATCGAGAACAACCGCTACGCCATGGGCACGGCGGTGACGCGCTCGGCGGCGCGCCCGGAGGAGCTGTTCATGCGCGGAGCGGCCTTCGGCATCCCCGGCGAGCAGGTGGACGGCATGGACGTGCGCGCCGTCAAGGCCGCCGGGGAGCGGGCGCTGGCGCATGTGCGCGCCGGCAAGGGGCCCTATGTGCTGGAGATGCAGACCTACCGCTACCGGGGGCATTCGATGTCCGATCCGGCCAAATACCGCTCGCGCGAGGAGGTGCAGAAAATGCGTCAGGAGCATGATCCCATCGAGCAGGTCAAGACGCGCCTGCTGGAGGCCGGGCAGGCCACGCCGGAAGAGCTCAAGGCGGTGGACGCCGAAGTGCGCAAGGTGGTCTCCGAGGCCGCCGAATTCGCCACCTCCACCCCGGAGCCGCCGGCGGAGGCGCTGTGGACGGATATCTACGCGGATGAGAACACCGCGCGCGGGGAGGGCTGAATCATGGCGGATACCATTCTCATGCCGGCCCTTTCGCCGACCATGGAGCACGGCAAGCTGGCCAAATGGCTGGTGAAGGAGGGTGATGCTGTCTCGCCCGGAGACGTGATCGCCGAGATCGAGACGGACAAGGCCACCATGGAGGTGGAGAGCGACAACGGCGGCGTGGTGGTCAAACTGCTCGCGCCCGAGGGGGCGGAGAACGTGCCGGTGAACGCGCCCATCGCCATTATCGCCGAAGAGGGCGAGGACGTGGACGCCGATGCGCTGGCCCGGGCGGCGAAACCGGCGGAAGCACCGAAACCGGCGGAAGCGGCGAAAACACAAGCCGCGCCGGAACACTCCATGCCGGAGCCCGCCAGCTCAGCGGCTTCCGCGGATGATGCGGCCCGGCCCGCCGCGTCTTTCGTGGCGGCGGCAAGCTCGATCAGCGCGCCGGCCAGCGATGGCTTGGCCGATCCGGCGCTCAATCTTTCCATCACGCCGCCGCCGGAGACCGATCCGGTGCTTCCGCCTGATGTGGAATACGCCGGGATGACGGTGCGCGAGGCGCTGCGCGACGCCATGGCCGAGGAAATGCGGCGCGATGAGCGCGTCTTCCTGATGGGCGAGGAAGTGGCGCAGTATCAGGGCGCCTACAAGGTCAGCCAGGGGCTGCTGGAGGAATTCGGCGAGACGCGCGTCGTCGATACGCCGATCACCGAATATGGCTTCACCGGCCTGGGCGTGGGCGCGGCCTTCGCGGGGCTTCGCCCCATCGTCGAGTTCATGACCTTCAATTTCGCCATGCAGGCCATCGATCATATCGTCAACTCCGCCGCCAAGACGCTCTACATGTCGGGCGGAGAACCCAACGTGCCCATCGTCTTTCGCGGGGCCAACGGGGCGGCGGCGCGCGTGGCGGCGCAGCATTCGCAGGATTATTCGGCCTGGTATGCGCAGGTGCCGGGGCTGAAGGTCATCGCGCCCCATTCGGCGGCTGACGCCAAGGGCCTGCTGAAGGCGGCCATCCGCGATCCCGGCCCGGTGGTCTTTCTGGAAAACGAGCTGCTCTATGGCCATTCCTTCCCGGTGCCGAAGGTGGAGAATTATGTGCTGCCCATCGGGCGGGCGCGCATCGTCCGCGCCGGTGATGACGTGACCATCGTCTCTTTCTCGCGCGGCATGGAGCATGCGCTGAAGGGGGCCGATCTGCTGGCCGAGGAGGGCGTCTCGGCGGAGGTGATCGATCTGCGCAGCCTCAGGCCCATGGACATTCCGGCCATCATCGAAAGCGTGAAGAAGACCAACCGTCTGGTGACGGTGGAGGAGGGCTGGCCGGTGTGCTCCATCGGCGCGGAAATCGCCCGGCGGGTGACGCAGGAGGCCTTCGACTGGCTGGACGCGCCGGTGCTGACGGTAACGGGCAGGGACGTGCCCATGCCCTACGCGGCCAATCTGGAGCAACTGGCGCTGCCGGGGCCGGAGGATGTCGCGCAGGCGGCCCGGCGGGTGCTCTACAGGCAGGGAGGCTGAGCCATGGCGATTTCCATAACGATGCCGGCGCTTTCGCCGACCATGGAGCACGGCAAGCTGGCCAGGTGGCTGGTGAAGGAGGGAGACGCGGTCTCGCCCGGCGACGTGATCGCCGAAATCGAGACGGACAAGGCCACCATGGAGGTGGAGGCAACCGACGAGGGCGTCGTGGCGAAAATCCTCGTGCCGGAAGGCGCGGAGGAGGTGCTGGTGAACACGCCCATCGCCGTATTGGCGGAGGAGGGAGAGGACGCCGCCTCGGTGGAGGCCCCCGCCGCCGCGCCGCCCGCCGCGAAAACGCAGGAAAAACCCGCGCCCGCGCCCGCCGTGAAGGCGCAGGCCGCGGCGGCGGGGGCCTCCACCGA
>JALUFY010000393.1 GCA_027051995.1 Hyphomicrobiales bacterium | reverse complement strand
GGCGCGGGTGTTCATCTCCTCCGCCGATCTCATGCCGCGCAATCTCGACCGCCGGGTGGAAACCCTCGTGCCGCTGGAGAACCCCACGGTGCATGAGCAGGTGCTCGATCAGATCATGGTGGCCAATCTGCGCGACAATCAGCAAAGCTGGGCCATGATGCCCGACGGCTCCACCTGCCGCATCACGCCCGCGCCCGGCGAAGCGCCCTTCAACGCCCACAGGTATTTCATGGAAAATCCCTCCCTCTCGGGCCGTGGCGAGGCGCTGTTGCGCGCATCCCCGCCGCGCACCCGCAAGGGCCGCAAGAACAAGAAGAAGAAATGACGCCTCCCGGCGCACAGGCTAAGGAACCGGCCCCGCTCATGACGCACAAGGACTTCGCAGGTTTCAGGATCGACCGGCTGGACGACACCAGGCCGGGCAAGCTCAAGCCGGTCTCGGTGGTGGACATCGGCTCCAACTCCGTGCGCCTGGTGGTCTATGACGGGCCGAACCGCTCGCCCGCGCCCATCTACAATGAAAAGATTCTCGCTGGCCTTGGCCGCGGCGTGGCCACCACCGGCGAACTCTCCGGCGAGGGCGTGACCCGCGCCCTGGCGGCGCTCGCCCGCTTCCGCCGCCTCAACGAGCAGATCGGCGCAAGGAAGGTCTATCCCCTGGCCACGGCGGCGGCCCGCGACGCCGCCAATGGCCCCGCCTTCATCAAGGCCGCCGGAGAGGCTCTGGGCCATGACATCCACGTGCTCACCGGCGAGGAAGAGGCCCATTACGCCGCATGCGGCCTGCTGGCGGGCATTCCGGAAGCCGATGGCGTCGCCGGAGATCTGGGCGGCGGCTCCCTGGAGCTGGTCTCCATCAAGCAGGGCAAGGTCAAGACCGGCATTACCCTGCCGCTCGGCCCCTTGCGCCTGATGGACATTTCCGGCGGCCAGATGACCACGGCGGCGGAGATCATAGAGGAGGCCTTCGCAAACGCCCCGGTGCTGAAAAAGCTGGAGGGCCGCGCCTTCTATGCCGTCGGCGGCGCATGGCGCAACCTCGCCCGCATCCACATGACGCGCACCGGCTATCCCCTGCGCGTCATTCAGCAATACGCCATCCCGCGCCACGAGGCCCTTCTGCTCACCGAGGAGGTCTCGCGCATGACGCCCGCGGATATCCGCCAGGCCGGGGATGTGTCCGAGCGCCGCGCAGAGACCCTGCCGCTGGCCTCGCTGGTGCTCAACCGGCTTTTCGCCATGTCCGGGGCGCGCAATCTGGTCTTCTCGGTGCTGGGCGTGCGCGAGGGCGTGCTCTATGCCAACCTGCCGAAGAAGAAGCGCAAGGCCGACCCGCTGCTTTCGGCCACGTGGGATTTCGCCCGCCGCTATTCGCGCTCGCCCGCCCACGAGCTGGAGCTGTGTGAATGGTCTGGCCATCTGTGCGGCCCCAACGGCATCGAATGCACAAGACGCTGGACGCGCCTGCGCCTGGCCGCCGCCATGCTCGCCGACATCGGCTGGCGCGCCCATCCCGATTATCGCGGCTCGCGCGCCTTCACCCTGGTCTCGCAGGCCAATTTCACCAGCATCGACCATTATTCGCGCGCCTTTCTGGCTCTGTGCGTCTATTTCCGCTACCAGGGCGTCTTCACCGCCCCGCCGGCGGAAATCGCCGCCCTGGTGGACGACAAGGCCATCCACCGCGCCCGCGTCATGGCCGGCCTGTTCCGCCTCGCCTACATGCTGTCGGCCGCCATGCCCGGCGCCCTGCCCAACATTCCGCTGGAAATGGACGAGGAAACCGTGACCCTGCGCCTGAGCGGCGAATACGCCGCGCTGAAGGGCGAAACGGTGGAAAAACGCCTCGCCCAGCTCGCCAGAGCCCTGAACAGACAGCCGCGCCTTGAATAGACGCGGCTCAAAGGCGCGCGGGCTGCTTCCCCCTCCCCGGCATTAAATATACACAATTTCACACATGCACTCTTGACTCATTCTAAAAACCGAGTAAAAAGGTCGGGAATAGGTTGCTCCCGCGCCACAGGACGCCATCCCGCCGGGCGGGAGGAGGCGGAAGCGGGGAAGGACAAGGAAGAACGCCATGCTCATGGACAACAACAATCTCACTCCCTGCGGCGTGCGCCGGCAGGACGTGCGCGTGCCATCC
>JALUFY010000392.1 GCA_027051995.1 Hyphomicrobiales bacterium | reverse complement strand
GCGGAAGGGACGTGATTCTCATTTCGTGATCCTTGGTCTGAAGGAAATGATCGTTGCGCTCTTTTTCTCGCCATCAGCCGTCCCGGACCTCCCGCCGCGCCGCGCCTTCGAGAAGGCCCCGGCGGGCAGAAGGGTGAAGTCCCCCAGCCACCACCCGTCGCTGAGCAGGACGGGCGGCAGCCGGCGCTTGCAGGGGCGGGGAGACGAGGGTTCGCGGGGCGGTATGCGGATGATCTTTGTCATGACGCCATGATGACGGCGCGCCTTGCAAAAAAACCGGGCGCGCATACGGAAAGACCGCGCAATATTGTGCAGATTTTCAGCAAAATAGAGCCATGGGGCGCGCCGCGCGGATGAAATATCCTCCATTTGACGCGCAAGCGGGAATTGCTATTCTGCGCCTGCCGCCCGGCAGGGCGATCACCGCATGCAGGCTGGCAAAACATGGGAGACGTGGACAATGGCGAAAAAGGGCAATGGCGCGGAGGCGCTCCCGGAAGGCAAGGCGCGGGAAACCGGGCCGGAGACAAACCCGCAAACGGCCACGGCCGGGGAAGGCGCGCCGGAAAACGCCGCGCGCGAGACTGCGTCCGGGGCTTCCGGGGAAGCGCCCGCGGGCAGCCAGTCCCGGCGTGGAGACGAGGAAATGCCGCAAAGGATGGCGGCCATGCGCGCCCGTCTGCGCGAGCATTTCGGTCTTGCGGTCATGGCCATGATGGAATTGCCGCGCTACCGGCATCAATCCATCGCCGACCTTGAACAACTGGTCATGGAGCCGCTGCTCCGCAACCGCATCGCTTTCGCCCATGCGGGTAGGAAGGAGGATGCGGAACAAGACGCTGTTCAGGATATCGCCGGAATGGCCATCTGGGCCTCGGTGTCGGAAGATGTGGATGCGCGCATCCGCGAGCAGATCAGGGCTGGCGTCTTTCCTGTGCGTCTGAGGCCCCAGGACTGGACATCCGGCGAGATCAACTGGCTGCTGGATGTCATCGCGCCGGACAGGAATGTCATCGCCGCCGTCATATCCAGTTTCCGTCAGGTGGCCAGCGGCAGGGAATTGCGGCTTCACCCGCTGGTCGCCGGCATGCTGGACGCCGAAACCCTGGAAAAGCTGGGCATGAAAAAGGCCTCAGCTCCGGATCTGGAAAAAAACCGTGACGGTCAGTAGAACGTTTGCGGCTGAATGAGCAGCGGGCCGATGCGCAGCGGGCGGCTGTGCTGACAGACGCCATGAAAGGCCGCCGCAGCGGCGCAATCAGGGCCGCATGATCCGATGGTTCAGATGTTTCATGCTTTTCCGCCGCTGCGCCTTGTGTGCGCCGCGCTCCTTCTTTTACCGGTGGCGGCCATTGCTGGCGAGCGGATAAAGATCCCGCATCCCCCCGGCTGTGACATCAAGGGAAATATCGGCAAGAAGCATGTCAAAATCTATCATCTTCCCGGCGGCAAGGATTACGCACGCACCAGAATCAACCGCAAGGGCGAGCGGTGGTTCTGCACCGAAGAGGAAGCCCGCAAGGCCGGCTGGTCAAAGGCAAAGCCATATCATGGAGAAGCCAAGGCCGATCCTTGCGATTGCATCATCCCGAAGGACGCGCCGCCAGGCTGCCCCATAAAAGGCAATATCAGCTACAGGAATGGCCGCAAGGTGCGCATTTATCATGTTCCCTGTTCGCGCTCCTATTGTGAAACGGTCATCCGGCTAGAGGCTGGCGAGCGGTGGTTCTGCACCGAAGAGGAAGCCCGCAAGGCCGGCTGGCGCGCGCCTGTCCGCTGATCCTTCGCGTTACCCGCCACCGTCCGTCAAACTTTTCTCCCTTCCCCGGTTTTTCATGTGATTGCGGCGGCGATCCGCAGATGCGGCATGAAGCGGCGCCTTGCTCCGGTTTTTACGGCTTGCGCGGGCCGGAGGATGGGAGGATAAGGCCCCGGAGGGCAATAAGCATGGAGACGCGGGGATGAGCAGGCTTTCCGGGCATGAGCGCGCGCCGCTGGTGGAGATCACGGCGGAAGGGCATGGCGTGGCGCTCGATATCCGCTACGCCACGGCGGACAACATCACCGGCAAGGCGATCTACTCCTCCGCCCGGCTGTTCCTGCGGCCGGAGGCCGAGGCGCGCCTGAAGATCGCGGCCCGGCTGGCGCGG
>JALUFY010000391.1 GCA_027051995.1 Hyphomicrobiales bacterium | reverse complement strand
AAGGTCAGGCGGTTGTGCCGTGGAGACGCAGAAAATGGCGAAGATCATCAGATTGACCATCCCGCAAGACAAGGGCGGCCTGTCCCGCGCGGCGCGCAAGGGGGGCAAGGCCCGGGCGGCCCGCGTCATCCTGTTCCCCGGCGTGCGTTATGAATATCTGGATGGCCGCTCCGCCGTCAGCCAGCGGAATTGTCCGCCCCGCCGGGAAGGACATGGCAGCTTGAGGCGTTGAGCTGCTCCGACACCCGCTGGCGCATGCCCGGATGCCACACGTAGGCCTGCACCACCGCCAGCGCCCGGCTGGAATCCAGCGGCACCATCAGCTTGCCGCCGCGCAAGCGTGGAGCCTGGATTTCGCCGTCCGCGCCGCTCTGTTTTTTCCTGAACACGATGGCCAGCTTGTCCAGATCCGCGTGCCGGTCATTGAGCGTATAGACGACATCCCCCGAGGGCGAATAGACGGTCACCGACCAGAAGCCGCGCGGAATGCGCGCCGACATCTCAACCGCGCCTTCGTCCGTATCGATCAGGCAGCCGCCATAGAGCATGTATTTCAGCGGCTTCTTCGTCAGCGCCGCGAGATCATCGCCGGAATAGGCGCGAAAGGCATTGGCCTTGCCCCCCGCCAGCCGCTGCATGCGCGCGCGCATCTCCATGCGCGGCGTGAAAAGCACGTAAGATGTGTGAACGGCGATGGCCAGCAGAACCGTGATGGTCAGCCAGAAGGTCTTCGACATCATCGGCACGTCTCCCGCACGATCTTCAGCGGCGCGTGCGCGAGCAGTGTCTCGCGCGACAGGGCCCCGGCGTTGAACAGCCGCAGCGCCAGCGTCATCTTGCCCTGCGCCGGCGGTTTGATCCAGTTGCCGGGGCGCGCCAGGGCGCTGATGTGAATGCGCACCGCGCCATCCTTGCCGGTGATGGCGTCGAAGGAGGAAATTTCCGTGACATTCCCGCCCGCGCCGGATGCGCCGCCGTCCGCCGGATAGATGCTCAGCGCCCACCAGCGCGCCGGCGGGGCGGGGCCTTCCAGCAGGTAATCGCATGCGGCGTCAAGCGCCCGCCCGGCCTCGTCCCGCGATGTTTCGAAGTCCAGCCGGTTGAAATGGCTGGGCGGCAGCTGCCCGGACAGGAAGAAATGCAGCCGCGAATAGGGCGTGGCCCCCACGCCTCCGGCATTGGGCCAGACCGTCCACTGGCCGGCCCGCACGGCCCCGGAGAAGGCGTTTCCCTCCGCCAGGTAGAGGGCCGGGAAATAGCCAAGGGCCGCGCCGAGAACCGCGAAAACGGCGAATTTAACAAATCCGTTCACTCTCGGTCCATAGCCCCCGTGCGAAATCCGCCCATCATTGCAGCCTACCTGAAAATGCTCCAGAAATTGCGCGCCCGCCTCACATTCCGCCTGGCGCGCCTCTTGCGCGCCGCGCTGGCGTAATTGCGCCGCCGCGCAGTCCGCCTGGAGAAGTTCGACCTGCGGTCGCCGGTGCGGAAGATGCTGAACATGTTGCGCAAGGTGCCGACGATGGGATCGCCGCCGCGCGCCACTTTTGTCTTGCGCCTCTTGCCAGTCCGTCTGGACGGATTCCTGGGCGCGGCGAGCAGGATGTCGCTGTCGTTGATGCCGGTCACGCCGGGCAGCAGATCGCCCGCGGCGGCCGGGCTTTTCACCGCCCACATCTTTTGCGCCACCTTGGCGTAGGAGCCGTCCAGAGGCAGACCGGGCAGGGGTTTCGGCTGCTTGCCGTTCAGCGCCATCAGCATGAAGCGCTTCCAGGTCTTGGCGGGCAGGGAGCCGCCGGTCATCCGCCGGGTCTTGCTGTAATCGTCGTTGCCGAACCACACGATGGTCACCAGATGGCCGGTGAAGCCCGCGAACCATGCGTCTCGGTAGCTCGATGTTGTGCCCGTCTTGCCTGCCACGGGCGTAAAGCCCAGCTGGGCGCGCCGCGCCGTGCCCGCCTTCACCACCTGCCCCATCATGTAAACGAGCTCCGCGATCTTTTCCTGCGGGAAAACCCGTTTGGGCTTGGGAGCGTTGCGCTCGTGCGAATAGATCAAAGTGCCGTCCGGGCGGCGGATCTCCAGCACCGTATAGGGCTCCACCCGCAAACCGCCATTGGCGAAGGTGGTGTAGGCCTGCGCCAGATCGAAGACCGTCACCTCGTTGGAACCCAGCGGCAGCGAGGGCACGGGCCGCAGTTTCGCCTTCAGCCCCGCCTTGCGCGCCGTCTCGATGATCGCCTTGCGCCCCACCTTGGTCATCAGCCGCACCGGGACGGAATTGTAGGAATGCGAAATCGCCTGCGTAAGCGTGATGCGCCCGTGATAGCGGTGCGAATAGTTCTGCGGCGACCAGCCATGCACGGTGATGGGCGCGTCCAGCACGATGCTGCGCGGCGTGTAGCCATTCAGAAGGGCGGTCAGATAGACGAAGGGCTTGAACGACGATCCCGGCTGGCGGTGGGCGTCCGTCGCCCGGTTGAACTGGCTGCTCTCGTAATCCTTGCCGCCGATGATGGTCTTGACCGCGCCATCGGGTGTGATCGCCACCAGCGCCGCCTGTCCGGCGTGATAGGCCCTCGCCTCGGTATCCAGCGTGCGGCTGATCAGTTCCTGGGCCTTCTTTTGCAGCTCCGTATCGATGGTGGTCTTCACCTCCACCGCGTAATCCTTCGTCAGGCCCTGTTTCCTGAGCGTGTCGATGGTTTCGCGATACACCCAGTCGAGGAAGTGATTGGGCGTGTATTTGTCATTGTGGGAAACGATCTCCACCGGCTGGCGGCGCGCCTCCAGCAGCTCGCCATAGGAGATGAAGCCCGCGTCCAGCATCCGGTAGAGCACCACGTTGGCGCGCGCCATGGCCGCCTTGGGATGCACATGCGGAGCATATTTCGACGGCGCCTTGAACAGCCCGGCCAGGATGGCCGCCTCCTTGATGTTCACGTCGCGCACGGACTTGCCGAAATAGTATTGCGAGGCCGCCTCCACCCCGTAATTGCCCGCCCCCATGTAGGAGCGGTCGAGATACATCTTGAGAATCTCGTCCTTGGACAGCCGCGCCTCGATCCACAGCGCCAGAAAAGCCTCGTGAATCTTGCGCCGGAAGGAGCGCTCCGGCGACAGGAACAGGTTCTTGGCCAGCTGCTGGGTCAGCGTCGAGCCGCCTTGTCTGACGCCATTGGCCTTGGCGTTGGCCAGCGCGGCGCGCAGCGTGCCCACTACGTCAACGCCGAAATGATCGTAGAAGCGCGCATCCTCGGTGGCCAGCAGCGCCTTGATGACGTGTTGCGGAATTTCCTTCAGCGGCACGGCGTCATCCTGGCGCACGCCGCGCCGGCCGATGATGTTGCCCTGCGCGTCCGTGATGGTCACGGCGTATTGCCGCCGCTTGTTCCACACATCGCCCTCGCCGGAAAACGGCGGCAGGGCGTAGGCCACCAGGATGAAGGCGAAGGCCAGCCCGAAGGTGGCCGCGTCATCCAGCAGATCGACGATGAAGCGTTTCAGTCCCCGGATGCGGAAGCGCTCCAGAAAGGCGCTGTAGGCCGCCCATCCGCGCACGATGGCCGCCCAGGTCTCGAAGAGCGTCGAGCTGATCCATGAATCCACGCACAGAAAGAATCCGGTCACCCGGCCGAATTCCGCCTTGGCCGGCTTTCCGGTCTTCTTTTTATTCTGTTTTTCCACCGTCAAGCCGCCGCCGCTCCAGTTGACCTATGGGCCGGCTCTTACCGCCGGTCCCGCCATCCTTTAGCATGAAAATGGTTGCGAAAGACTCTATTCTCCGGGTTCCGGTCTTCCGCCCGCGCGGAATGGCTGTCCCCGCGTGGTGAATATGAGATAGTATGCCCGCGCCGCGCGGGCAAGTATCACGATTAGGGCACGGGCTTGACGAAACCATGACGGAACCATTCTGGAAAACGAAACGTCTGGAGGAGATGACGCCCGCCGAATGGGAATCGCTCTGCGATGGCTGTGGCCGCTGCTGTCTGGTCAAGCTGGAGGACGAGGACAGCGGCGAAATCCTCACCACATCCGTCGTCTGCGCGCTCTATGACACGGAAAAGGGCTGCTGTTCCGATTACGGCAACCGCTTCTCCGCCATGCCCGACTGCATCAACCTGAAGCCGGAGAACATCGCCACTATCCGCTGGCTGCCGGCCACGTGCGCCTACCGCCTGCTGCATGAGGGGCGCGATCTGCCCCCCTGGCACCCCCTGCGCAGCGGCGATCCGGCCACGGTGCGCGAGGCCGGAATATCCATCATCGATGACGTGATCAGCGAGGCCGCCGTCGATGTGGACGATCTGCCCGCCTACATCCGCGAATGGCCGCGCATGGGCCCGCCGCAGCCGCCGCTCGGGCAGGACAGGGAAGGGGAGGAGGAAAAAAACCCCAGAAAATAGGAAAAAAGTCCTTGACAAGCGCGCCGCTGCCTGCTATCAACCCTGCCAAGCTCAGACAATCAGGTCAGGCCCAGGTGGCCGGGCCAATTGCCGGAGCATTAACCATCAAGACATTTCCCCTTCCTCCTTCACCCGCCAGCCCGCCCCACCGGCGGGCTTTTTCGCAGGCGGATGAAGAAAACACAAATGCTTGCCGGTGCAGGTTTGAACCTGCGCCGGAACGGTTCCGGGCGGGGGGGTCAATCCTGGCGCGATTAACAAGAAGACTACAACTAGCAATTCCCGCTTTCTCCCTCGTCATTGCCGGGCCTTGTCCCGGCAATCCAGGGCGGCGGGCGCATGAGCATGCGGCCCTGGATGCCCGGCACAAGGGCCGGGCATGACGAGAAAGATAAAAGCACAGGCAAGGCCCGCCCTGCCGTGAGCGGAATAAAAAGGACAATACTTATCCATGCCGCAAAAACCGCCGCGTATCATGACCGCCGCGCGGGCCCGCCGCCTGCGGCGTCTGATTGAACGGCGGCTGAAGGCCTTCGAGGCGTTGGCCGAAGAGGACGCGGAGGCCATGACGCCCGCTGCCCTGGAGCGCCAGATGAAGGCCCTCACCGCACTGATGAAGGCCCTGGAGATGGCCGCCGCCATGGAGGCCTCCGCCGCCGCCGGAAAGGAAAAGACCCGCCGCGATGACGCCATCAGACGCAGCCTTGCGAAACGCCTTGAAGCGCTGCTTGCGCCGGTATCCGCCCCGCGTTTTGCCGGAGAGGCTGAGTGAGGAGCAGGCCCGCTGGCTCGCCGGGCGCTGGCCCTTTCTGGCGCGCGACGATCAGTTGCCGCCGGATTTTCACCACCCCGGGGCCTGCTGGCGCGTCTGGCTCTTCATGGCCGGGCGCGGCGCGGGCAAGACGCGCGCCGGGGCCGAATGGATAAGGGCGCGGGCCCTGGGGGCCAGAAAGCCGTTGCGCATCGCCCTCGTGGGGCCCACGCTGCATGACGCCCGCTCGGTCATGGTCGAGGGCGTCTCCGGCCTGCTGGCCGTCCATGACCGGGATGAAAGACCGCGTTACGAACCCTCCCGCCGGCTGCTCACCTGGGCCAACGGCTGCAAGGCGCAGATCTTCTCCGCCGACGAGCCCGCCGCCCTGCGCGGGCCGCAGTTTCACGCCGCCTGGTGCGACGAGATCGCCCGCTGGCGCGCCGGCGTGGAGGTCTGGGACATGCTCATGTTCGCCCTCAGGCTGGGTAACGCGCCGCGCGTGCTGGCCACCACGACGCCCGCTCCCATGCCTCTGCTCAAGCGTCTGCTGAAGGAGCCCGGCGTGTGGCTCTCCAGGGCCAGGACGGAGGATAATAAGGGCAACCTGCCCGCCACCTTCCTCTCGGCCATGCGCGCCCAGTATGGGGGCACCCGTCTGGGCCGTCAGGAGCTGGATGGCGAGCTGATCGAGGATGCCCCAGGCGCGCTGTTCAGCCGCGCCTGCATGGAGGAAAACCGCGTGCGCCACGCCCCGCCGCTGGCGCGCATCGCCGTCGCCGTCGATCCGCCCGCCACGGCCCATGCCGGATCGGACGCCTGCGGAATCATCGCGGCGGGCATCGCCGCCGATGGTCATGTCTATGTGCTGGAAGACGCCACCGTCTCCGCCGCCTCGCCCGCCGTCTGGGCGGCGGCCGCCGTGCGCTGCTATCACCGCCACCGGGCCGACCGGCTGGTGGCCGAGGTCAACCAGGGCGGCGACATGGTGGAGGCCGTCATCCGCCAGACGGACGAGACGATCGCCTATCAGGCGGTGCGCGCCACGCGCGGCAAGACGGTGCGCGCCGAGCCCGTGGCCGCCCTCTACGAGCGCGGCCGCGTCCACCATGCGGGAGCCTTCCCGCGGCTGGAGGACGAATTGTGCGCCTTCGAGCATCTGGCCGCCTCCGGCCACAGCCCCGACCGCGCCGACGCCCTCGTCTGGGCCATCACCACCCTGGCGCTCGCCCCGCGCGCCGCCCCGCGCGTGCGCGTGGTGTGACGAACGCCTGACACCCCGCATCCGCGCAAGGGAGGAAAGACGTTTCCTCCCGCGCGGTGATGAAGGAAATGCCCATGTCCTCGTTTTTCTCCCGCCTGCGGGCCGCCTTCGCGCGCCCGCCGGAACGGCGCGGCTGCGCCGGTCCGGGCGGCTTTTTCGAGCTGCGCGCCCTCGCCGCGCCGGAATGGCCCGCCGCCAATCCTTCGGCCTTTCCCCGCGAAGGCTTCGCCGGCAATCCCGTTGGATACCGCTGCGTGAGCATGATCGCCGAGGCCGTCGCCTCCATTCCCTGGCGCGTCTTCGAGGGGCAAGACTCCGCCCCGGATCATCCCGCGCTGGCGCTGCTGCGCCGCCCCAATCCGGCGCAATCGGGGCCGGAGCTGACCGGCGCGCTCATCAGCCATCTGCAAATCTCCGGCAACGGCTGGCTGAAGGTGACGCTGAGCGGCGGCGAACCGGCCGAGCTGCATGTGCTGCGCCCCGATCGCGTGCGCGTCGTGCCCGATGAGGACGGCTGGCCGCGCGCCTGGGACTATACGGCGGGCGGGCGCACGGTGCGCCTCATGCAGGGGCCGGACGATCCTCTCCCGCCGCTCATGCATCTGCGCCTCTTTTCGCCCCTGTCGGATCACTACGGCCTCTCTCCCTTCGCCGCCGCCGCCCGCGCCGTGGACATCCACAACGCCGCCGCCAGCTGGTCGAAGGCCCTGCTGGACAACGCCGCCAGACCCTCCGGCGCGCTGGTTTACCGGGGCGAGGCCGGGGCGGGGCTGTCACAAGAGCAGTTCGCCCGCCTCAGGGAGGAGCTGGCCGAGGCCTATTCCGGGGCGCGCAACGCCGGCCGCCCAATGGTGCTGGAGGGCGGTCTGGAGTGGACGCCGCTGGCCCATTCGCCGCGCGACATGGAGCACATCGGGACGCGCCACGCCGCGGCCCGCGACATCGCCCTGGCCTTCGGCGTGCCACCCATGCTGCTGGGCATCCCCGGCGACAACACCTATTCCAACTATTCCGAGGCCAACCGCACCTTCTGGCGGCAGACCGTTCTGCCGCTGGCCCGCCGTCTGGGCGAGAGCCTGAGCGCCTGGCTGGCCCCGGTCTATGGCGAGGGTTTCCGCCTGGCCCCCGCCGCCGACGCCGTGGAGGCCCTGTCCGGCGAGAACGAGGCCCTCTGGGCGCGCCTGCGCAAGGCCGATTTTCTCACCATCAACGAAAAGCGGCAGGCCGCCGGATACGCGCCCATCGATGATGAAGGCGCGGACGCCCTGCGCGGGACGGGGCGCTCATGACGGCGCGTCCGGGAATGACGGGGGAATTCAGCGGCTACGCCTCGCTGTTCAATGTCCGCGACGAGGGCGGCGACATCATCGCGCGCGGCGCCTTCGCCGCCTCGCTGGCCCGGCGCGGCCCGCGCGGCGTGCGCATGCTCTGGCAGCACGACGCGCGGGCCGCGCC
>JALUFY010000390.1 GCA_027051995.1 Hyphomicrobiales bacterium | reverse complement strand
ATGCTGATCAACGACTTCTTCAAGGTCAGGAATTTCGCCGCCAAACCATTTCTCCAGCCACGGCGGAATGGAAGCCTTGCACTTGGCGGCGAAATTCCTGACCTTGAAGAAGTCGTTGATCAGCATGATGCCGGGAATGATCCGGCCCGTGATCCCCGCCTCTTGCGCATCGTTGAGGAAATCCCGGTAAAGATCGTTGTCGAAGAAGAACTGCGTCAGCGCCTCGTCGGCCCCGGCCTCGAACTTGCTCTTCAGATTGGCCAGATCGGCGGCCCGCGATGGCGACTCGGGATGAATCTCCGGATAGGCTGCCACGGAGATATAAAGATCGGGCCAGGTTTCGCGCAGCGCCGCCGTCAGCTCCGCCGCGCTGGCGAAACCTTGCGGATGGGGGACGAAACGCTCCGCTCCCTCCCGCGGATCGCCGCGCAGGGCGACGATGTGCTTCACGCCCATGTCGCGGTAGCGCGCCGCCACCTCCAGCGTCTCCTCGCGCGATGCGTCCGAGCAGGTCAGATGCCCGGAAATGGGGATGTCCACCGCCGCCTTGAGCGCCCGGATGGTTTCAAAGGTCGCCTCGCGCGAACTGCCGCCCGCCCCGTAGGTCACCGAGATGAACTCCGGCCCGAAGGGCGCAAGCCGCCGCGCCAGGGCGCACAGGTTCTCCCGCCCCTTGTCCGTGCGCGCCGGAAAGACCTCGAAGGACACCGAGAAGCCTTCGTCTTGCGAGATTTCAAACGCCTTGCGGGACAGGGTGGTCATGCGGGCTCCAAAACATATAAGGAAATCTTTATATCCTTGAAGCAGCCCGGAGCGCCTTTGTCAAGCCAGGATGCGGAAAGCCGGGCTGGATAGCGTGATGATGCTTGTGTTTACCACGGGGGAATGATCGGATATGCTGCATATGGCGGAGCGGGGACTGATGGCTGATTCGGGGGCGCAAGATACGGAGTCCGTTCAAGATGCGCGCGAAAACACTCGTCCTGTTTGCCATATTCTCTCTTGTCATGGGCCTTGCGGCCCTTGGCCGGCCGGCCTTCGCCTCCCGCTCCTGCGCCGGAGCGCATGTGGCGCAAAACGCCGGCAAGGGCTTTCTCGCCGCCGCCCGCGCGGGCTCTCCGGCGGCCTTTTCGCGCGCTCTTGGCCGCTATGTCAACATGCGCCGCATTTCCTTCTTCGCCCTGGGGCGCTACCGGCGCAAGCTGCCGCGCCGCGATTATGGCCGCTTTGTCCGCCTCTCCAGGCAATATATCGCCCGCAAGCTGGCCCGCTACGCGGGCGGGTTCCGAGGCGGCTCGGTCGAGGTTACCCGCTGCTCGCGCAACACGGTGGAGACGCGCCTGCGGCCCGGCGGCCAGCGCGTTCTCTGGCGGCTCTCCGGGCGCAACATTGTCGATGTCAACATCCGCAACGTCTGGCTGGGGCTGGTTCTGCGCGATCATTACAGCAGTCTGATCCGCCGCGCCGGCGGCGACATGCGCCGCTTCATGGCGGCCTTGCGCTGACATGCGCAGATGGGTTCCGGCTTTCCTCATGCTTGCGGCTCTCTCCGCAGCCGCGCAAGCCGTCTCCATGCATCCCATGCGCCATGATGAGGCCCTGCGCCGGATCACCCCGCCGCCGGGCCGAGTCATGATGGGAACCTATCCGGGCGGCAAGAGCGGCGATGAAGACGACATCACCCCGGCGGATGTGGATTCGCTGGAAAAGACAATTGGCCGCAAGGTGTCCTGGGTGATGTTTTCCAACAACTGGTTCCGCTCGCCGCGTTTTCCCGCGAGGACGGCCGGATGGATCCGCGCGCGCGGGGCCATCCCCTATATCCGCCTCATGCTGCGCTCCGATACCCGCGAGGATCACCGCGAGCCGCGCTATACCCTGCGCGCCATCGCCGCCGGGCGGTTCGACAAAGCCTTGCGCGCCTGGGGCCGCGCGGCGGCGCGTTTTGGAACGCCCATCATCTGCGAATACGGCACGGAGATGAACGGCCGCTGGTTTCCCTGGAATGGCGTATGGAACGGCGGCCGGCCCGGCCCGGCCCGCTTTGCGCGCGCCTACCGCCACATCATCGATGTCATCAGGGGGCAGGGGGCGAGCAACGTCATCTGGGTCTTCCACGTCAATCACGAGGATGACCCGCCGCGCAGGTGGAACCG
>JALUFY010000389.1 GCA_027051995.1 Hyphomicrobiales bacterium | reverse complement strand
CTTTTGCGGATTGGCCAATGCTGAGGCCAGATCATGCTCGCGTTGCATCAGATAGGCGTCAAGCGCGCCAATGCCCGGATTGGCGGCCTTGATATAAGCCTTGGCCTGCTTGAAAGCGCTGATCAGCTGGGCCTTCGAGTAGAGTTTGGTCAGGGGCACGTCGGATTGCGCGCCGGGGGCGGCCACGGGAATGACGGTCAGGCCGGTTTCCGGTGTGGCGCTGGCCGTGCGCGTGCGCGGGGGCAGAGACATTTCCTGTGCCCTGCGTTTTGCTCCGGGCTGACGGACGCCCTTCCAGCGCGGGCCGCCCAGATAGACGGCGGCATACATGATCTTGGCCTTGATGGGCGATGTGCCGGAAGCGCGCAGGCCGTCATAGAACATGCGGTGCACCTTCTGCCAGGGCGCGGTGTGGTAATAGGGGCCGCCCCGGTTGCTCTCGGCGCAATAGGAATCATGCACCGTGGCGGCGTTCATGAACTGTTTGCTGCGCGGGTTGCCGATCAGGGGCACGAAAAGCGGCGGGATGGACGCGCCATCGGTGAGGATGCCCGCCGGGGCGATCCATGTCTGGCCGGTGGCGTCCACGAACTCCAGATCATTGCGGGTCTTGAAGAAGGGATAAGGGCTGTCCGGCAGGCGGATGGGTTTGGAGCTGAGCTTGACCGGGCTGTTGATGAACTTGCACTGGCTGGCGGCGCGGCCCTCGCAGGATATGGACGAGACGGCGGGCGCGGCCTCCTGATCGAGAACCGGCATCTGGTTTGACGCGCACCCGGCGAGCAGAAAGACAGCCAGATAATACCCGTATCGCATGACAACCCTCCAGGTATTTTCACAATCAGCAATTCCCGGCCCGAATTGCGCGCTTGTGACGATATCCTGGAAAGGTGCGTATGAAACGCCGGGATCCGAAAGGTATCCGGAAATGGGGGCAATCGTATGCGCGGGCCATGACCGGACAGCCGAATCCGCGGCGCTCATGCGCATCTTCCAAGCCAGGCACGCCGCCCCCATGCGGCACCGCCAGCCTGAGGAAAACCGGGAGGTTTCCTAAGCTTTCATTGCCATGCGAAAGCGTAAAAGCGGCTTCCGCCATGCCGGCCCGTCCGCAAGCACGAGGCCTTGAACCGGACTTTAGGCGCAGTTCACGGAGCGGTCAAGATCATCATTTTCTCATATACCGCAGGGGGATAGCTCATGTCGCAAATGGCTCATAGCCATACATGCCCTCCGGCGTGGCGCGCATGCCGGTCAGCGTCTTGTCCATATGTTTCATACGGTGGCCGAGCAGAGCTTGCGTCATGTGCAGAAGATGCGGCGCGTGGGCGGGATCTTCCGCCAGGTTGTTCAATTCGTCCGGGTCTTCCCGCAGATCGAAGAGCAGGGGCGGCAGAGATGGAAAATGCACCAGCTTCCAGCGTTTGCCGCGCAGAATGGCGAAGCGGGCTTCCTCCAGGGAGAGGCCGAGGGCCCGTTGCGCCTTTGTGGGCTTGTCCGGCTCGCCGAAATCCAGCTCCATGTGGACGAATTCCCGCCAGTTCTCCGGCGGCTCGCCGCGCAGAAAGCCGCGCAGGGAGCGGCCGTCCATGCCCGCCGGGGGGCGGCGGCCGGCGTAATCGAGAATGGTGGGGGCGATGTCGATGGATTCGCTAAAGGCGCGCACGACTGTCCCGAAGTGCTCCGGGGCGGCGGGGTCGCGGATGATCAGGGGGATGCGCCAGGCGGGATCGAAATAGTGGAACTTGCCCCAGCTCCAGTGATTACCCAGCATTTCACCATGATCGGCGGTGAGGATGATCAGGGTGTCGTCATATTCTCCGGTGGCCTTCAGATGGGCGAAGACGCGGCCAAGATGGGCGTCCACCTCCGCCGCCAGGCCCAGATAAAGCGCCCGCAGGAGCCGGGCGTCTTCCGGGCTGGCGTCACTGGCGCTGGCCGCGCCGCGCACGTAGGAACCTGTCAGGTTGCAGGCCCGCTGAACGCGCATGAAGGGATGGGCGGCTTCTTCCTCTTCCGGCGTGGCATGGCCGGCGGGGGTGGGCATGGCGTCGGGATCGAACATGCGGTTGTAGGGCTCCGGGGCCACCAGCGGCGGATGGGGGCGGATGTAATTGAGCATGGCGAACCAGCCGCCGTGGGCGCGCTCTCCGATCT
>JALUFY010000388.1 GCA_027051995.1 Hyphomicrobiales bacterium | reverse complement strand
TGAAATGAAAGCCGATGAAGGGCGTGAACGACACCCCGGCCCCGCAGGCGAATCCCAGGGCGATCTTGTGCGGCGAGGCCGAAATCCGCTTGGCCCGGTGCCAGATATACATGTAGCCGCGCCGCAGGCCGCCGCGCGGAAACAGGAAATTCCTGATCCGTTCGGCCAATCCCGGCTTGTCCCTGCGCGCGAACATGACCTGACAATACCTCAAGCCCCCTTCAGGGAATGTTAAAGCGCATCCCGCCGGGGTTATTTCCGCAAGCCCCGCGAACCCGGCTTGACGGGCGCGATGGCCGCCAGTTCCGGCGGCACCTTGTCCGGCTCCCAGGTCTCGATCTTCAGCTCCGCCAGCGCCACCAGCGGCGCGCCGACATCCGCCGAGCCCGCCGAACGGTCGATCAGACAGGCCGCGCCGGCCACTTCGCCGCCATGATCGCGAATGCCCGCGATACACTCGCGCGACGACAATCCCGTGGTGACGATATCCTCCACCATCAGACAGCGCGCGCCGTTGGGGATTTCAAAGCCGCGCCGCAATTGCAGGGCGCCTTCCACCCGCTCGAAGAAAATGGCCGGGCATCCCAGCTGGCGGCCCATTTCATAGCCCACGATCACCCCGCCCATGGCCGGGGAGACGACAAGATCGAACTCCCCGCCGATTTCATCACGCACCTTCTCCGCCAGCGCCGCGCACAGCCGCTCCGCGCGCTTGGGATCCATCAGCACCCGCGCGCATTGCAGATATTGTGCGCTGCGCAGGCCCGAGGAGAGGATGAAATGCCCCTCCAGCAGCGCCCCGGCGGCGCGGAACTCGCCCAGAATCTCGTCCTTGCTCATCATGAGAAAAAATCTCCGCGAAAATGTGGCCGCGGGGCCCGCTTCGGGCCGCCCCTTTTTTCGTTCGCGCCGCAATATCATGTCCCGCCCCGGAATGCGAGCCCGGCGCATACCTGCCTGAAAGCGCCCTCCGGCAAGGTCTGTCAGCAGCCCCTGCCCCAGTTTTCCGGCTTCCACTTGATGGAGCAGCCCATGGAGGGGGTCTGCTCCTTCGGGCCCTGACCGGTTTCGGCCACCTGCATCATGGCCTCGAAAAGCTCGCGGCGGGCGTCCGGGGCGGCGGGCTCCTTGCCGGAGCTGTCCAGCCGGCCACGGTATTGCAGGCCGCCGTCCGCGTCGAAACCGAAGAAATCCGGCGTGCAGACAGCCTTGTATTTGCGCGCCACCGTCTGATCCTCGTCGTAGAGGTAGGGGAAGGTGAAGCCGTTTTCGGCGGCGAAGGCCTTCATGTTCTCGAAGCTGTCCCGCGGATACTGCTCCGCGTCATTGGAGGATATGGCCACGAAGCCTATGCCGGCTTCCTGAAGCGCTTTCGAGTCGCGCACCAGCCTGTCCACGATGGCCTTTACATAGGGGCAGTGATTGCAGATGAAGACCACCACCGTGCCCTTTTCGCCGCGAATGTCATCGAACGTGTAACGCTTGCCGTCCACCCCCGGCAGATCGAAATCCGGGGCCTTCCAGCCGAAATCGCAAACAGGCGCGATCGCCGCCATGACCGTTCTCCTCTTCCAGCTCAGTCCGTCACGGGGCGAATATGCCCGCATCGGCGCGGCGCGGCAAGAGGGCGGCAAAAGCGCGGGCCGGGGAAAACCTTGACAGAAAGCGCTTTTGGCCTATGGTGCGCGCAGGATATGCACGAGCGCGGCGGCCGGATGCCCCGCATGAAGGCCCGCGCGCCGGGCGGAGCAGCGGCTTCGCCGCAACGGATGCTCCGGCAGGGGCCGGAACGCCAATCCCGCTTGACAGGCCCTCTCCCGGGCCATTTGCAAAGACAAAGACACACATGACATTTGAAGAGCTCGGACTGAGCGAAAAAGTCCTCAAGGCCGTCGCCGACGCAGGCTTCACCGAACCCACCGAAATCCAGAAAGGCGCCATACCGCCGGCCCTTCAGGCCCAGGATGTTCTCGGCCTGGCGCAGACCGGATCGGGCAAGACGGCGGCCTTCGCCCTGCCCATGCTGACCCGCCTGGAGCGCGGCCGGGCCCGCGCCCGCATGCCGCGCACCCTGATTCTGGAGCCCACCCGCGAGCTGGCCGCCCAGGTGATGGACGCCTTCGAGCTTCTTGGAAAGCATCACAAGCTGAAGATCGCTCTGCT
>JALUFY010000387.1 GCA_027051995.1 Hyphomicrobiales bacterium | reverse complement strand
CAGCCAGGCGGCCATGACCAGCCAGTCGGCGGCCAGCTCCAGACGCATGCGCCGGGCCTTGTGGATGAACTCCAGATACTGCTCGGCCAGGGCGAGGATGGAGATTTCCGTCAGATCCACCTTCTGTTTGCGGGCCAGCTCCAGCAGCATGTCGAGCGGCCCCTCGAAAGCGCCGAGGTCGAGCATCAGGCGGTCACAGTCCCCCTCCCCCGCCCCGCCGGGAGCGGCGCGGCGCACGGGGCCTTCGCCGTCGGGCCACAGGGGCGTGACGCTGTCCCCCTGCCCGCCGCCATCCGTTTGCTGTTTATTTCCGCTCATCTTCCCTGCGCCCCTGATTCGCCAGATATGGTTGGACGGGCCGCATTATGGCGCAAAATATGGTGTCTTGCACAGGTTCGCGCGTGAGTTTTCGGCAGAAAAATCACGCCAGCGCGGTCAATTCGGCCAGCAATGCCTCGGCCTGGCTCCTGTCCGGCGCGATGGCGGGCGCATGGCTGATGCTTTCCAGGGCGGCGTTGGCGCGCTCCAGGGCGGCGTCCTTCAGCGGGCCGCAGGCGCGGGCCACCTCGTGCATTTCCTCCAGAACGCCGGAGCAATGCAGCACCACGTCGCAACCGGCTTGCAGGGTTTTTTCGCAGCGTTCGGCCAGCGGGCCGCGCAGGGCCTTCATGTTGACGTCATCGCCCATGAGCAGCCCCTGAAAGCCAAGCTCGCCGCGAATGACACCGGCGATCACGCGGGGCGACTGGGTGGCGGGGTTTCGCGGATCGATGGCCGGATAGACGACATGGGCCGTCATGGCCATAGGCGCGTCGGCGCAGGCGGCAAAGGGCACGAAATCGCTCTGGCGCAAATCCTCCAGCGGGGTATCCACGACGGGCAGCTCCTTGTGGCTGTCGGCGCGGGCGCGGCCATGACCGGGCACATGCTTGATGACCGGGGCGACGCCGGCGGCGGTGAGCCCCTGCATGGCGGCGCGCGCCAGGGCGGTGACCAGCAAGGGCGTATCGCCATAGGCGCGGTCGCCGATGATGGCGTGGCCATCGGGCACGGGCACATCGAGCACCGGCAGGCAATCGGCGTTTATGCCCAGCATGCGCAAATCGTGGCCCATCAGCCAGGTGACGAGGCGGGCGGCCCGCAGGGCGCGCGGAGCATCGCGCTCGAACAGTTGCGCATAGCGCATGGCGGGGGGATAGGCCGGCCAGTGCGGCGGGCCCAGGCGCTGCACGCGGCCGCCTTCCTGATCGATGAAGACCGGCGCGTCCGGGCGGCCCACGGCCTCGCGGAAGGCGGCCACGAGAGCCATGACCTGAGCGGGGGTATCCACATTGCGGGCGAAGAGAATGAGGCCCCAGGGTTTGGCCACGGAGAAAAAGGCTCTTTCGGCATGGCTCAGTTCAAGGCCCGCGCAGCCACTGATGAACGCGGATATGGTCATGGGTGTTTCTCCTTGCCCCCTGCCCCTGTTCGCCCGCCGGACCGGGGGCGCAAAAAAGGCCCCTGTTTCCGGCTTCGGACGGGGCCATCATAACCGATTCGGCGTCTTGACGTCTTCACCGCTTGCGGCGCGCCTTACTGGCGGCGCACCAGACAGTCGCGTTCGCCGCTGGCGATGAGCGCGTTGCACAGCTTGCGGGCCTGGGCGCGCGAGGCCAGGGGGCCGACGCCGAGGCGGTAGAAGGTGCCCGCCGCGCCGAGGTTCTTCTGCTGAACGCGCGGGCTCAGGCCGCCGAGCAGCGCGGCATGCCGGGCGCGAATGCGCTGATATTCGCGCAGGGCGTCCGCCTGCGAGCGGTAGGAGGCCAGCTGCACGATGTAGCCCTTGCCGCCAGACGGCGCGGCAGGCGCGCGGGCGGCAGGCGCACGGGGCGCGGGCGCGCGTGTGGCGGGTTGTGCGGCGGGCGGCAGGGCCGCCACGCGCGAAGGCGCACGATTGGTATTGAAATTGGTGGCCGGACGGGCGGAAGAGAAGTTCGTCCGCTTGCGGCCGGAGTTGAAATTGGTGATTTTCCCGGGCCGGGCCGGCGCGGGCGCCAAGGGGCGGGGCGCGGCCACGGAGGGCGTCGCGGGCGGCGGGCTGGCGAAGGCGCGCGCGCCGGGCACGGGCGCCGCTGCGGGCGGCAGGATGGATTTCGGCCCGCTTGCCGCGTTGCGGGCAGCCACCCTGGTCT
>JALUFY010000386.1 GCA_027051995.1 Hyphomicrobiales bacterium | reverse complement strand
GTCCAGGCCGTTCCCTGTGAAGGCGCAAGGGTTCGTTTGACGCGATCGTGATGGGCCGTGAGGCCCCATCCCGCCTTCATGGCCGGGCGATGGAGCAGCTTTCGCGGTCGAAGAAGCAGTCGGTGACAGCCGCGCCCACCCACATGGAGACGAGCGCCGTCCAGCCGACGAGGGCGAAGACCGAACCGCCCGTGACGCCCGCGCCCACGGCGCAGCCGCCAGCCAGCATGCCGCCAAAGCCCATGAGGGCGGCGCCCGCGATATAGCGCTTCATGGAATGGCCGTCCTTGAAGCCTTGCAGCTTCAGCTCCCGGGCCAGCCAGGCGGCGAGGAAGGAGCCGGCAAAGACCCCCGGCACCAGGCCGACGTTGAAATCGAAGGGATTCTTCGGATGGGTGAGCAGAAACATCAGGGTATCGGCCGAGGGGCCGGTGAAGGTGAGGGACTTCACGGCGATGATGCGAAAGGAGCTGACCGACATGGAATAGGTGAACAGCCATCCGGCGGCCACCATCAGCCCGGCCATGACGCCATGCAGGGCCAGGGCGGGCTTCGTCCGGTTGCGCCGCGCATACCACAGGGCGGCGGCCAGCCAGACAAGGCCGATGGCCAGCCCGGCCCATTGCGGCAGATAGAGGCGGTCGAGAAGATTCGTGCCGTCATCGGGTGTGACGATCCACAGCGCCGCCAGCCTGTCGCGCAGGGGCGAGAGAAAGCCGTGCAGCGAGGCCTGGGCGAAGACGGCGAAGATGAGGCCCGAAAGCAGGGCCCGCAGGTTGCCCGTGGCGGCCAGCACCAGCAGTCGCGAGGAGCAGCCGCGCGACAGGATCATGCCCATGCCGAACATCAGCCCGCCGATGATGGCTCCCGACAGCGAGCCGGGCGAGGCCAGATGCTTGGTTTCGGAGACATCCAGCAGGCCGGAGAGAATCAGCGCCTGCGTGCCGGTGACGGCGGCGGAGAAGGTGAACAGCCAGATGGCCAGCACCGTGCCGAACTGGCGGCGCGAAAAGCTGATGACCGCCGAGCGCAGGCAAAACCGCGAGCGCTGGGCGAAAAAGCCGAAAGCCAGGCCGATGACGAAGCCGCCGCCCAGATAGAGCCAGTCCTCGCCAAGCCACTCGATGAGCCGCACGAAATTCATCTGTCCAGAAATCCGATCCGCCGTGGAAACGCCAGCCGCTGTCATTTAGGCCACAAAGAATGCCCGCTCACATTGATCATGATCAATTTGCCCGTCAAGCGCCCGCGCGGTTTCGCAAGGAAAGATTTGAACCGGAACGCCGAAAGGGCTAACCTGCATGCTGAGGTGGTTTGCGCGGACTGCGCCGTGTAATCCGCCTTGGGGGCCGCACGAGACGCTACGGGATATGGTCATGGCGGTGCATACGCGCATAACACGGCTTGCGGCGGGGCTTTTGCTGGCCCTGAGCCTTGCCGCCTGCGCGGACACAAGCCTGGAGCCCGCCGTTGACGCCGCCGCCTATCCCGGCCAGAGCGGACAGAAGAATGAACAGACTGGCAAGAACGCGCTGGCGCGGGCCCTTGACGGGCTGAAGGCGAAGGCGGCGCCGGAGCGGATTTCGCGCGCACGCCAGCAGGAGCTTGGCGACAGGCTGGCGGCCAGCATGCTGAAGAAGACGCGGCTGTCCACGGACAAGGCGATGACGGCGCGGGTGAAGAGAATCGTCAAGCGCCTCGGCGCGGCCATCCCGGACAGCGGGCTGACGTGGCGCACCTATCTGATTGATGACGCCAAGGCCAACGCCTTCACCACCGGCGGCGGGCATCTGTTCATCTCCACCGGCATGGTGAACCTGCTCAAGGATGACGGCAGGATCGCCGCCGTCCTGGCGCACGAAATGGCGCACAACACGCTGGGCCATGTGGTGGACGCGCGGAACAAGAAGGCCATGGCGCGCGGCATGCACAAATTCTCGCGCGAGGTGCTGACGAAGCAGATGCGCATGCGCTGGCTGGGCCGCTCCTTGTCGTTCATCGTCAACACATCGCTGAACGCCTATTCGCGCGGCCAGGAGGACGAGGCCGACGCCAGGGGCATGGAATATCTGGTGGCGGCGGGCTGGCCGCCGGCCAGGGCGCTGGAGACCTTCGACATCCTCTCGAAGACCTATCGCGATCAGCCGCAACTGAAGAACTTCTTCTACGGCAATCATCCCAC
>JALUFY010000385.1 GCA_027051995.1 Hyphomicrobiales bacterium | reverse complement strand
CGCTGGCGGAAAGTCCGCAGCCCGAAGCCATCCCCCTGGACGCCTTGCCCGCCGCTCGCCGCCTCCCGCCGCCCGCGCCCATCACCGCGCAGACGCCCTTCGGCATCCTCTTCACCTCGGGGACGACAGGACGCCCAAAAGGAGCAACGCTGACCTGGGGCAACCTCTTCGCCAGCGCGTGCACCAGCGTCACCGCGGCGGCGGAGCGGTCGAGCAGGGCGGCGGCCCGGTCGCCGGGGCGCAAGCCGTAAGCCGCCAGCCGTCCAGCCAGCTGCGCGGCAGCCTGCGCGAGCTGCGCGTAGTCAAGGCGGGTTTCGCCGTCCACCAGCGCCAGGCGGCGCGGGTGGGCCTGGGCGGCCAGGGCAAGGGGCGGGGAGTTGAACATTACGGCCAGCGGGGAAATTCGTCGAAGCGCGGCGGGCGTTTTTCCAGAAAGGCGTCGCGCCCTTCCTGAGCTTCGTCGGTCATGTAGGCCAGGCGGGTGGCTTCGCCGGCGAAGATCTGCTGGCCGACCAGGCCGTCGTCGATCAGGTTGAAGGCGTACTTCAACATGCGGATGGAAGTCGGGCTTTTACTGTTGATGATCTTTGCCCAGCGGACGGCTTCGCTCTCCAGTTCTTCGTGCGGGATGGCGGCGTTGGCCATGCCCATTTGCACGGCTTCTTCGGCGCTGTAGACCTTCTCCAGGAAGAACAGTTCGCGGGCGCGCTTCTGGCCGATCATCTGCGCCAGGTAGGCCGAGCCGTAGCCGGCGTCGAAACTGGCCACGCGGGCGTCGGCCTGCTGGAATTTGGCGTGTTCCTTGCTGGCCAGCGTCAGGTCGCAGACCACGTGCAGGCTGTGGCCGCCGCCAACCGCCCAGCCGGGGACGACCGCGATCACAGCCTTGGGCATGAAGCGGATGATGCGCTGCAATTCCAGCACGTGCAGGCGCGGCAGTTCGTAGCCGCCTTCGTAGCCGCCCTTGCCGCGCACGCGCTGGTCGCCGCCGGCGCAAAAGGCCCAAACACCGTCCTTCGGCGAGGGGCCGTTGCCGGTCAGCAGCACGGTGCCGATGGAGGTATCCATCCAGGCATCGCGGAAGGCGTCGATCATCTGGTCGATGGTCTGCGGACGGAAGGCGTTGCGCACTTCCGGGCGGTTGAAGGCGATGCGGGCCACGCCTTCGGCTTTGTGGTAGGTGATGTCGGAATATTCCTTGACGGGCTGCCAGTCGGCGCCCGGGCGGATGATGTCGCTCATGCGGTCTCTCCTTCTAATGAATGATGGATTTGTCGCCGGATGGCTTCGCCGTGGGCGGCGTCGGTGACGAAATGCAGCAGCTGCGGTCCCGGACGGGACAAAGCCGCGTGCAGCGCCGCCGCGGCGGCTTCCACGGGGACGCGCTCTGCCGGGAGGCCGTAGGCCTGCGCGATGGCCGTCAGGTCCACGCCGGGCGGGGTGAGGAACCATTCGCGGAAGGCCGCGCCATGCCGGGCGATCGGCAGCCGGTGGAAGATGCCGCCGCCGCCGTTGTCGAGCAGGATGATTTTGAGCGGCAGGGCGTAGCGCTTGAGCCACAGCAAACCGTTGACGTCGTGCAGCAGGCTCAGGTCGCCGGTCAGCAGCACGGCGGGGAGGCTGTCTGCGGCGGCGGCCATGCCAGCCGCGCTGGAAACCGTGCCGTCGATGCCGCTGGCGCCACGGTTGCCCAGGGCCAGCAGGCGGCGGGCGGAGGGGGCGGCGAAGGCGTCCACGTGGCGGATGGGCAGGCTGTTGGCGAGGAAGAGATGCGTCCCCTCCGGCAGGGCGGCGATGATCTGGCGGACGAGCGGCCCTTCGCCGGGCGGGGCGGCCTCGAGGGCGGCCTGTACCCGGGCTTCGCGGGCGCGCCAGGCTGCCAGCCAGCCGGTTTCGGTTTGCGGCTGCAACTGCGGCGCGGCGGCTTCGATCAGGGCGGCCGGGTCGGCGGCGAAGAAGTGGGTGAGCGTAAAGCCGCCATCTTGCCAGCGGCCATGCGCCGCCACACCGATCTGTGGGATGTCTGCCGGCAGGGTCTCCAGCCAGTCGAGCAGGGTTTTGGAGGTCGGCATGGCGCCAAAGCGCAACACCAGGTCGGGTGCGGGGAGGGCGTCCAGGCCCCAGTCGTAGCCGCCGAGGGCTTGCGGATAGCCAAAGCGCAATCCGGAGAGCGGATCGGCCAGCAGGGGGG